>NZ_JAGQDD010000013.1:0-132449 GCF_018069845.1 Ideonella alba | reverse complement strand
GCTTGGCCGAAGTCAAGGAGGAGGCCGCAGGCCGGGGGACATGAGGACAAGCGAACTCCCCCTCGCCCGCCGCGCCATACCGCCGCAGTCGACCCAACGGCCGGCCAAGGCAGCAAGCGGCCCCGCAGTGCTACAGCTTGAACCCGTAATCGATCGTCAGCGGCGCATGGTCGCTGAACTTCTGGTCCTTGTAGATGGCGGCGGCCTTCGCGTGTTCGGCCAGCGCCGGTGTGGCCAGGTGGTAGTCCAGGCGCCAGCCCACGTTCTTGGTGTAGGCCTGGCCGCGGTTGCTCCACCAGGTGTAGCAGGCGTCGGTGGTGTCGGGGTGCAGGCGGCGGTAGACGTCCACCAGGCCGCCCTGGCCCTTGCCGGTGCCCAGCAACTGGGTCATCCAGGCGCGCTCCTCGGGCAGGAAGCCGCTGTTCTTCTGGTTGGACTTCCAGTTCTTCAGGTCGGCTTCCTGGTGCGCGATGTTGACGTCGCCCACCAGGATGAACTCGCGCGTCTTCTTCAGCTTGGCCAGGTGCGGGGCCATGGCATCCAGGAAGCGGAACTTGGCCTGCTGGCGGTCCTCGCCGCTGGAGCCGCTGGGAAAGTAGCAGCTGATCAGGCTGAGCTTGCGGCCGGGCTTGTCGAAGCGCAGTTCCACCCAACGGCCCTCGTCATCAAACTCGGGCACGCCGAAGCCGATCTTGACGTCGCTGGGCTCGTGGCGGGTGTACAGGCCCACACCGGAGTAGCCCTTCTTCTGGGCGTAGTGGAAGTGGCCGCGCAGGTCACCCAGGTGGTCGAAGACCCCCTCGACGTCCGGCGCCTGCGCCTTGACCTCCTGCACCCCCATACAATCCGGCGCGTGGGCCTGCGCCCACTCGCGAAAGCCCTTGGTTGCCGCCGAACGGATGCCGTTCAGGTTGAGCGAGACCAGTCTGAAACCCACCGTCTGTTCCTTCATGTCGACCACGCCCACCACCGACGCCCTGGCCCAGGAATTCGTCATGTTCTCGGTGGAGGCGGGGGTGCTGCGCTTCGGCGATTTCACCACCAAGGCGGGCCGGAAATCGCCGTACTTCTTCAACACCGGCCTCTTTGACGACGGTGCCAAGCTGATGCGGCTCGGCGAATTCTATGCACGCCGCCTGATCGCGTCCGGCCTCGAGTTCGACATGCTCTTCGGCCCGGCCTACAAGGGCATCACGCTGGCTGCCGCGGTGGCCATCGGCCTGGCCAAGGAAGGCCGCAGCGTGCCCTATGCGTACAACCGCAAGGAAGCCAAGGACCACGGCGAAGGCGGCACGCTGGTGGGTGCGCAGGTGCGCGGCCGCGTGCTGATCATCGACGACGTGATCACCGACGGCGCCTCCAAGCGTGAAGCCGCCGACATGATTCGCGCCGCCGGTGCCACGCCGGTGGGCGTGGCCATCACCATGGACCGCCAGGAGCGCGCCAGTGACGACCCGGCCAACCGCCGCTCGGGCGTGCAGTATGTCGAGCAGGAGCTGGGCCTGCGGGTGGTGTCCATCGCCACGCTGGCCGACCTGATGGCCTTGCTGCAGACCACCGGCGATGCGGCACTGGCTGCCAACCTCGAGCGCGTGGCGGCCTACCGCGCCCGCTACGGGATCGACGCCTGATGCGCCGCCTGGCTGCGCTGCTGGCCTGGCTGCCGCTGGCCGCCGCGGCCGCGCCGGCCGACTACCGCTGCGAGGACGGCCGCGTGCTCAAGCTCACCAGCACGCCCTTCACCGCCCATGTCGAGTGGGACGGCCAGCGCCACACCGTGCAGCGCGTGCGCGAAGGGCGCGAAGCGGTCTATGTGAACGGCCGCGAGAAAACCCGGCTGGAGCTGCGCGGGCCGCGGCTGGAGTGGCGCACGCCCGAAGGCACCACGCTGTGCCGCCTGGTGCCGCGCAGCATCGCACCCGAGAACGTCTACGTGCCGCCGGCCGCCTCGGCGGCGTCGCGCTGAACCCCTTGTCAGCCGGGCGGCAGCCTGGCGCCCCTATCATGGGCCGATGCCCCTGGCCCTGACCCCCGCCGCCCGCCGCATCGTGCAGGCCGTGCTCTACGAGGCGATCGCGATCACCGCGGTCGGCCCGGCCATGGCCTGGCTGTTCGACGCGCCGATGGCCTCCTCGCTGGCGCTGGCGCTGCTGCTGTCCAGCGTGGCGCTGGCCTGGAACTGGGTGTTCAACGGCTGGTTCGAGCGCTGGGAGGCGCGCCAGGCGGTCAAAGGCCGCTCGTGGCGGCGCCGCCTGGCACACGGCATCGGTTTCGAGGGCGGCCTGGTCGTGATGCTGGTGCCGCTGATGGCCTGGTGGCTCAACACCACGCTGTGGGCCGCGCTGCTGGCTGACCTGGGTATCGTCGCCTTCTTCTTCGTCTACGCGGTGGCCTTCACCTGGGCCTTCGACCGCGTCTTCGGGCTGCCGGAATCGGCCCGAGCCAACCCCGGGAATCCTCATGCTGAGCACGCGTGACGCCGCCCTGTCCGACCTTCCGCGGCTGGGCGAGCTGTTCGAGCAATACCGTCAGTTCTACCACTGCCCCCCGGGCCGCGCGGCGGCCCAGGCCTTCCTGCAGCAGCGCCTGGTGACGGGAGAGTCGCGCGTCATCGTGGCCGAGACCGCGGCCGCCGGCGTGATCGGCTTCTGCCAGCTCTACCCCAGCTGGTGCTCGCTGGAGCTGGCGCCCATCTACGTGCTCTACGACCTGTATGTGCAGCCGGTGGCGCGCCGCCTGGGCGCCGGGCGGCTGCTGCTGCTGTCGGCGGTGAACGCCGCGCGCGACGACGACAAGCAGCGCATCGACCTGACCACCGCCCACGACAACATCGGCGCGCAGGCGCTGTACGAGTCGATGGGCTGGGTGCGCGACCAGGTGTTCCGCGCCTACTCGCGCACGGTGCGCTAGGGCGCCGCCCAGGCGCGGGCCTGCATGGCCACACCAGCGCCCTCGTCGATCGCCGCCCACAGCGCCAGGCCATTGCCGTCCTGGGCGGCCGCCACCAGCTCAAGGCCGTGGCCCAGCGTCACCGGCTGGCGCGCGCGGTACTCGAAGCGCGTCAGCGGCGCACCCAGGCAGCGCTGCGCCAGGCCGGCCAGCCGGGTGGCGATCAGCGGACCGTGCACCACGGGCGCGTCGTAGCCTTCCACGCTGCGGCAGTAGTCGGCGTCGTAGTGGATGCGGTGGCCGTTGAAGGTCAGCGCCGAGTAGCGGAACAGCTGCGTGCTGTCCGGCGTCCAGGGCTCACGCAACACCGCAGCAGGCAGCTCGGGCGTGGCGGCCGCGGCCGGCAAGGACCGGCCCTTGAAGACAATGTCGTGCTCTTCGCGCAGGCAGGGCTGGCCATCGGCCTGCAGCGCGTGCAGCACGGTGACGAAGACCAGCGGACCGCTGCGGCCCTGCTTGACCTCCACCGACTGCACGCTGGACAGCCGCACCAGCGCCGCGCCCAGCGGCAGCGGCGCCAGCCACTGCACGCGGCCGCCGGCCCACATCCGGTTGGGCAGCGGCACCGGTGGCAGGAAGCCCCCGCGTGCCGGGTGGCCGTCGGGCCCCAGCTGCGCGCGCGGCAGGCCTTCCAGGAAGTACAGCCAGTGCCACAGCGGTGGCAGCGCATCGCCAGGCTGCAGCGCGCGCGGCGTGTCGTCCACGGTGGCAGCCATCAGCCGGGCGGGCGTCAGCGCGGCCACATCCTCCATGCGCCGCGGCGCGCGGCCGACCCATTGGCGCAGCTGCTCAGGCTCCAGCGGTGGCGGCAGCGCGTCCACCGGAGCGCCCTCAGCCCATCTCGCCCGGCGCCCGCGCCAGCTCGTTGTTGCCCTGCACCAGGGTCATCAGCATGCGCAGGAACTCGTCGCGCTGCTCGGGCGGCAAGGGCGCCAGCATGCGGTGCTGGGCGCGCTGCATCGGCGCGATGATCAGCGTCAGCACCCGCTCGCCCTCGGGCGTGAGCACCAGCTGGCGCACGCGGCGGTCGCTGGGCGAGGCCTGGCGCTGCAGCAGGCCGCGCTTTTCCAGGCGGTCGACCACGCCGCCGATCGTGGAGGTGTCGTAGCCGATGGTGCGGGCCAGGCTGCGCTGGTCCATCCCCGGCTGCAGGCGCACCGCCTGCAGCGCGGCAAACTGCACCGGCGTGATGCCGAACTCGGCCGTCTCCTCCAGGAAGACCGCCACCGCGATCTGCTGCAGGCGCCGGATGTAGTGGCCCGGCAGGGCGTCGAGCGGGAAGTCGGCCAAGGTGGGGCTCAGCGGGCCAGGGCGGCGCGCATCTCGTCGATCACGGCCTTGTAGTCGGGCTTGCCGAAGATCGCGCTGCCGGCCACGAAGGTGTCGGCGCCGGCATCGGCGATGCGGCGGATGTTGTCGCCCTTGACGCCGCCGTCGATCTCCAGGCGGATGTCGCGGCCCGACCTGGCTCGTTCAGCGTCGATCAGCCGGCGCACCTGCTCGGCCTTGCGCAGCGTGCTGTCGATGAAGCTCTGGCCGCCGAAGCCGGGGTTCACGCTCATCAGCAGGATCACGTCGAGCTTGTCGATCGTCCACTCCAGCACGTCGATCGGCATCGCCGGGTTGAACACCAGGCCACACTGGCAGCCCGCGCCCTTGATCAGCTGCAGCGTGCGGTCCACATGGGTGGAGGCGTCGGGGTGGAAGGTGATGATGTCGGCGCCCGCCTTGGCGAACTCCAGCGCCAGCGCGTCCACCGGCTGCACCATCAGGTGCACGTCGATCGGCGCGGGCGTGCCGTCGGGCTTGACCGCGTGCTTCTTCAGCGCCTGGCAGACCATCGGCCCGAACGTGAGGTTGGGCACGTAATGGTTGTCCATCACGTCGAAGTGGATCCAGTCCGCGCCAGCGGCCAGCACGTTCTTGACCTCCTCGCCCAGGCGGGCGAAGTCGGCGGACAGGATGCTGGGCGCGATGCGGTAGGTGGTCATGACGGATGAGGCGTGAAGGGACTTGGCACGGGCGGAAACCTCGATTTTACGGAGCCGCGCTAGGATGGTCCGATGTCGAACCCGCAATTCAGCGTCTCGGTGGCCACGCAGTACCTGCCCGAGCAGTCCTCGGCCGCAGACCATGTCTGGGCCTTTGCCTACACGATCACCATCCGCAACAGCGGCGATGTGGCGGCGCAGCTGGTCGCGCGCCACTGGATCATCACCGACAGCGCCGGCCACACCGAGGAAGTGCGCGGCCTGGCCGTGGTGGGCCACCAGCCGCTGCTCAAGCCAGGCGAGCAGTTCGAATACACCAGCTGGACGCGCCTGGCCACGCCGCGCGGGCGCATGCAGGGCACCTTCTTCTGCATCACCGAAGACGCGCACTGGTTCGACACGCCGATCGCGCCCTTCGAACTGGCCCAGGCCAGCGCGCTGCATTGATGACCGGGCTGGCGGGGCTGCTGGCGCAGGCCGATCCGGCGGCGCCGGCGGTCGAGCGCCACCTGTGGCTGGTGAACCTGCTGGCCTGGGTGCGCGCCGACGGCCCCGCGGTGGACGAAGCCGATCCGCTGCGCGACGTGCCCTGGCCGGTGCGCCGGCTGCGACATCTGCTGAGCGAGCTGGACCACGACGCCGACGCGCACGGCCGCGTCAGCGCGCTGCTGCGCCAGACGCTGGCCGCGCTGGACCCGGCCGGCCTGCTGGCCGATTTCGGCTTCTCGCCGCGCCAGGGCTTCGTCAGCGAACTGGCCGAGCGGCTGCGCCTGGGCCTGCTGCCCGGCACGCCGCAGACCCATGACCTGGGCGAGCTGTTCCAGCTGGTGTGCGCCGACGGCGACGCCACCTGGCTGGCCGCGCTGGACGACGCCACGGTGCTGGGCCTGGCCGCGCTGTGCACCGACACGCCCGAGGAGCCGCCGCAGGCGGTGCTGATCGAGGCGCTGCAGCTGCTGGCCAGCCAGATGCGCGCCACCGGCCTGGCCGGCGCGATGCGCCAGCGCATCGACCCCGCCGCACTGGCGCAGCGCCCCTTCCACGAGCTGGCCCGCACCGCCGAGGCGCTGCGCGCCGCCCACCGCGACGGCGCCGACGCCGCCGAGCGCTTGCAGCAGGCCGGCTACCTGCGCGCCGTGCTGCAGGCCTGCATCGAGGCCGCCGACAGCGTGCGCCAGCACCTGGACGAGCACGGCATTTCGGTGGACCTGGTGTTCCAGATCGACCAGCTGCGCCGCCGCCGCGAGCGCATGGAGCTGCTGCTCGACCTGCTGCTGGCGCCCCAGCCCGCATCGGCCTGGCGCCGCCTGCTGGAAGCGCTGGCCGAGGCCGCCGCCGAGCGCCGCGGCCTGGGGCGGCTGCTGGCGCGCCACTACGCGCTGCTGGCGCGCAAGGTCACCGAGCGCAGCGCCGAGACCGGCGAGCACTACATCACCCGCGACCGCGCCGGCTGGCTCGAGATGCTGCGCCACGCCGCCGGCGGCGGCGCGGTGATCGGCTTCACCACGCTGGCCAAGTTCGCGCTGGGCGCACTGGCGCTGCCGATCTTCTGGGCCGGGCTGGCCGCCGGGCTGAACTACGCGATCAGCTTCGTGCTGGTGCAGCTGCTGCACTGGACCGTGGCCACCAAGCAGCCGGCGATGACCGCGCCCAGCATGGCCGCCAAGCTCGACGGCATCGGCCGCGACGAGCAGGCGGTGGAGGGCTTTGTCGACGAGGTGGCGCACCTGCTGCGCTCGCAGATGGCCGGCATCGTCGGCAACCTGGCGCTGGTGGTGCCGGTGGTGCTGGCGCTGCAGGGCCTGGGATGGTGGTGGGCCGGCGCGCCGCTGGTGGGCGAGGCCGATGCGCGCTACGTGCTGCACTCGCTGGACATCCTGGGCCCCAGCGCCTTCTTTGCCGCCTTCACCGGCGTGCTGCTGTTCGCCTCCAGCCTGATCGCCGGCTGGGTGGAGAACTGGTTCGTCTTCCAGCGCCTGGACAGCGCCATCGCCTGGAACCCGCGCAGCCGCGCGCTGCTGGGCCCCGAGCGCGCGCAGCGCTGGGCGCGCTGGTGGCGCGCGAATGTCTCGGGCCTGGCCGCCAACACCTCGCTGGGCCTGCTGCTGGGCCTGGTGCCGGCGCTGGGCAGCTTCTTCGGCCTGCCGATCGAGGTGCGCCACGTCACCCTGGCCATGGGCCAGCTGGCCGCGGCGCTGGGCGCGCTGGGCACCGACCTGCTACAGCAACCCGCGTTCTGGCGCTGCCTGGCGGCGATTCCGGTGATCGGCGCGCTCAACCTGGGCGTCAGCTTCTTCCTGGCGCTGCGCGTGGCGCTGGCCTCGCGCCAGCTCAAGCTCAAGGACCAGGCCCGGCTGCGTGACGCCATCCTCGGGCGGCTGCGCCGGGCGCCAGCCAGTTTCTTCTGGCCGCCGCGCGGGTGACCTACCATCACGCCCGATGCATTCGTCCCGTTACCTTGCCGCCTCGGCGCTGCTGGCGGCGCTGGCTGGCTGCGGCTTGCTGGCGACGCGCCCCGAGGGCCCGGCCCCGGTGGAGCAACGCCGGCCCGACCTGAAGCTCAGCACCGAGCCCGTGCCGCTGCCGCCGGGCGGCGTGGCGCGCCCGCGCGCGCACTGGATCCCGGCCGCCTGGGGCGAGCTGCCCGGCTGGGGTGTTGATCGCCTGAGCGAGTGGCTGCCCGCGCTGCGCGCCGGCTGCGTGGCTCCTCCCGAGCCGTGGCAGCCGCTGTGCAGCCAGCTGGCGGCGCTGAAGGGCCCTGATGACGCCACGCTGCGCCGCTTCCTGGAAGACCGCCTGGTGGTCTACCGTGTGGAATCGCCCGACGCGAACCCCGAAGGCCTGCTGACCGGCTACTTCGAGCCGCTGGTGGCCGCCAGCCGCAAGCCCACGGCCAGCCGCCGCGTGCCGCTGCATGCGGTGCCCGCCGAGCTGGGGCAGAAGAAGCCCTGGTACACCCGCCAGCAGATCGAGACCCCCGGCGCCGCCGCGGTGGCGCTCAAGGGCCGCGAGATCGCCTATGTCGAAGACCCGCTGGACGCGCTGGTGCTGCAGATCCAGGGCTCGGGCCGGCTGCGCCTGACCGAGCCCGACGGCAGCGAGAAGCTGGTGCGCGTGGCCTTTGCCGGCCACAATGACCAGCCCTACAAGTCGGTCGGCCGCTGGCTGATCGAGCAGGGCGAGCTGAAGGCTGGCGAGGCCAGCTGGCCCGGCATCAAGGACTGGGCACGGCGCAACCCCAGGCGGGTGCAGGAGCTGCTGTGGCAGAACCCGCGCTATGTGTTCTTCCGCGAGGAGCCGCTGCCCGACCCGTCGCTGGGCCCCAAGGGCGCCCAGGGCGTGCCGCTGACGCCCGGGCGCTCGATCGCGGTGGACCCGCAGAGCATTCCCTACGGCACGCCGGTGTGGATCGACAGCACCGAGCCGCTGTCCACGCGGCCGCTGCAGCGCCTGGTGATGGCCCAGGACACCGGCAGCGCCATCGTCGGCGCGGTGCGCGCCGACTTCTTCTGGGGCTGGGGCGACGAACCCGAGGCCCAGGCCGGCCGCACCAAGCAGGCGCTGCGCGTGTGGGCGCTGTGGCCCCGGCCCTGAGGACACCGGCATGAACGGCGTGCTTCAGGTGCTGGGCGTCACCACCCCGTTCTTCGCACTGGTGGGACTGGGCTGGCTGGGCTGGCGCCGCGGCTGGCTGCCGATGGCGGCCATCCCGGGCATGAACACCTTCGTGCTGTGGGTGGCGCTGCCCTGCATGCTCTACCGCTTCGGCGCCGGCACGCCGATCGAGCGCCTGCTCGACCCCGCGGTGGCGCTGACCTGGGGCCTGGCGGCGGCCGCGATCGTGGCGCTGACACTGGCCACCACCCGGCGTGGCGCGGTGGGCTGGAACGATGCGTCCTTCGGCGCCCTGGTGGCGGCCTTTCCCAATTCGGGCTTTGTCGGCGTGCCGGTGCTGGTGGCCCTGCTGGGCGCACAGGCGGCCGGGCCGGTGATCGTCACGGTGTCGATCGACATGGTCATCACCACCTCGGTGTGCATCGCGCTGTCGCGCATTGGCGCCGGCCACGCCGGCGAGGCGGTGGGGCGCATGCTCAAGGGCATGCTGGCCAACCCGCTGCCCTGGGCGATCGTGCTGGGCGTGCTGTCGTCGGCCACCGGCTGGCAGCTGCCGGCGCCCGGCGCGCGGCTGCTGGGTCTGCTGGCCGACGCCGCCAGCCCGGTGGCGCTGTTCACGCTGGGCGGCGTGCTGGCGCGCTCGGCGGCCTCGGGCCCGGCGCCGCATGGCGCGGTGGACGAGGGCTGGATCGTCGCCATCAAGCTGGCGCTGCATCCACTGGCGGTATGGGGCGCCAGCCATGTGGCCGCTGCGGCCGGCTTCGCGATGGACCCGTTCACGCTGGGCGTGGTGGTGCTGGCCGCCACGCTGCCCTCGGCCAGCAACGTGACCATGCTGGCCGAGCGCTACGAGGCCGATGCCGGCCGCATCGCCTGGATCGTGCTGCTGTCCACCGCGCTGGCGGTGATCAGCGTGCCGCTGCTGGCGGCCGGCTGGGTGCCGAGGGTGGCGCAGTGAAGGTCGTCGCCGCGCCCCTGCCCGAGGCCGCGCTGCTGCGCGCCTACGCCGAGCGCGGCGCGCTGGTCGACTGCTGGGCGCTGACGCTGCCGCACAGCCTGGACCTGACCGACTACCTGCTGGGCTTTGCCCACTCCTGGCTGTTCCAGCTGGAGCGCCGTGTGCTGGGCTGGGCGGGCCACCCGACCACCGCGTCGGACGTTCAGGCGCTGGCCATGGGCAGCGCGCAGGACTTTGCCATCTGGCGCGTCGAGGCCCGGGTGCGCGACCAGCTGCTGATGGCGGTGCAGGGCGGGCGCATCCGCAGCTGGTGGATGGCCGAGCGCCTGCCCGGTGGCGGCACCCGGCTGTTGTTCGGCTCGGCGCTGCTGCCGCGCCCCGGCCACGGCCGCTGGCAGCGCTTCGGCCTGGCCGGCGCGCTGGTCGGCCTGCACCATGCCTACGCCCGCGCGCTGCTGGCGGCGGCGGCCCGGCGCCTCACCGCCAGCGCAGGTGGCCATGCCTGACTTCAGCGCGGTGAGCCTGCACACGCCGCGGCTGCGGCTGCGGCCGCTGCGGCCCGAGGATGCCCCGGCGCTGTTCGGCATCTACTCGGACCCGGCCTTCATGCGCTACTGGAGCACGCCGCCGTGGACCTCGATCGACCAGGCCCACGCGATGATCGAGCGCGACCAGCGCGAGCTGCCCGCCGGCGAACACCTGCGCCTGGGCATCGTGCTGAAGGACGCCGGCGCGCTGATCGGCACCGTGTCGCTGTTCCACCTGGACGCCGGCTGCCGGCGCGCCGAGATCGGCTACGGCATCGCGCCCGCGCACTGGCGCCAGGGCTACCAGCGCGAAGCCGTCAGCAGCGTGATTGACCACGCCTTCGGCGCGCTGGCGCTGAACCGGCTGGAGGCCGACATCGACCCCGACAACCGGGCCTCGGCCCGCGCGCTGGAGGCACTAGGCTTTCAGCGGGAGGGGCGGCTGCGCGAGCGCTGGATCATCGACGGGAGGCCGTCGGACTCTGCGATCTACGGGCTGCTGGCGCGCGAATGGTTCGGCGTCAACTACAGTCCTGAGCGACGCATTGAATAAATATCTAGAACGTCGAACTCTTTAGTTCGCAATCTCTCGATCTTAAACTCATTACTCATTGGATTCGCTCGCTCCTCGATAGGTACGCGTACCAATCGACGACGCACTTTCGCCTCTGATATTATATAAAGCAGGGGCCCGAATTCTTCAATATCGGCTTGCTCAATGAGGTATTGTATCTCGCTGGCATCTCGTTCGCCAACTTCGCCCGCGTCCTGCCGGATGCGCAGGCCTCGCAAGAGCCCTTGCTTGAGGCTCGCAATTTTGGGGCTATGCCTATCTCTGTTGATGACTTCTTGCGCTAATATACGCAGGATATCTCGTGGATTCGATGTTGGAGGGGAGACCTTTTGAACGGCCGAACCACCTGTGCTGTTATCGAACTGATCAGAGCACCATACATAGTGTGTTCCACCATAGTATTTTTCACCTATGACAAAACTAAGCCAACAGTTCGCGGAGTATAGAAAGAGACCCATGCTTCTCTAGCGGACCATTTTTTTGGCTCGCAATATTTGAACGTACTCCTCACGGCTCATAGTGCAACGAACCATGTCCTCAAATTCGCCCTGATTAAGGTGCATCGACTTCCTGAACATGTGCGCCACACTACCCCACATATCACTTCTCCCATTGGAGTAGTGAAGTGGCAGCACCCGCTTTCCATCAACCATTAGAAAGCCTCGCACATGGTGCTTACACTCTACGGTCTCTATCCTCAGCTTTTGAAAAACACGCCTAAGGTCACTCGCACTCAGTTGCATTTTACCTCCTCAAACTAAATCAGTGTCTGTCGGAGAAATGCTGCGACTTCATTAAGCCTAGCTGAGTTCGAGGAATCGTCATCGCTTAGGTCCACTAGCAACCCGTCCATCAATACCAGCAGGCCCTCAATAGCTTCTGCCTCGTTATCCGCGACCGAATATAATTCAGGATAACCGTAGATCTCAGCGACTGCGTGGTCTTCACAGTCCTTTGTCCAAATCCATAGGGGGCGAGGGACAACGACCATGTCACCCGAGACGGTCGGTCTTGTTTGCCCCGCGTCTACCACACGTAAGCGATAGCCTGCTTCACGGAGCGATCGCTCCACATTTGCCTTACCGTCGGAGTCTGGGCTGGCTCTTTCGGGTGTGAGCATTCGCACCAACTCAAAATCTATAGAGGTTCCGCGAGGATATTGCTCCTTTAGGACGTTCAATTTTAAGCGCGCATCTGCCTTTCTTCCCTCCCAAAACCTATTGGCATCGTCTATCCATCGAGTGATATTTTCGAGTAGTTGTGAGGCGTTTAATCTTCCACGACCATGTGCCTCTGAGAATGGGCCGTAGTCTTCTTCGCTAAGCGCGTCCTCCGCGAATGCTGCCGAATAACCTACAATTGGAAGGTCAGGCAAGGTTGCTCGAAGTCGCCGAGCAACGAGCACACCCGACTTGTCTTCAGCACGCTCTGCATGAAGGTTTATATCAACCATCGCAAAGCTAATCGTCGGAGATGCGGCAAACTCTCGTTGAGCCGACACTTCGTCTTTTGCACGAATTACTCTGAAGCCAGCCTGTTCCAGAAGCTGAGATTTCTCCCTAAGCGCCTTTTCACTGTCATCCACTAGGAGTGCCAGAAGATTGCTAGGTTGGATCAACTCTTCAAGGTCATCATTTTTATCCTGCATCGCTTCTCCTCTATCCACGAGAGTCATTCCCGAATACTTCACGCTTCTTTGGGCAGCTCGATATCAAATACGACACCATCGCGACTATCATGCAGTCGAATGGAACCCTTGTGTTCAGCAGCTGCTCGACGCGCAATATAAAGGCCGTAACCTGTGCCCTTTTCCTTTGTTGTTATTCCGCGCTCAAAAATCATCTCCGTCACAATCCCTTTGTCTGGATTCCCGGCCGCATCAGAGGATATTAGTGATTTAAGCGCTGCATGATCAAGTCCACCAGCGTTGTCGACATACCTTAGAATCTGGACGTTTGACTTGACTGGAGAATCTTCAACAAATAACGTAATCGACGGCTTCACAGCTCGCGACCGTCCTCTTCGATCGAATGCATCTAGGGAGTTCAAAAGCAAATTAGCAAACAAGATTCTCATCAGTTCAGGAAAGATTGGGAGCTCAATGTCTCTTGTCATTCGACAGTTGACGTTCATTGCCCGCAGTCGGCCCGAAACTAGTCCAACTGATTGCTTCCACACTGCCTGCACCGATTGCACCGAGCGCTCACCTTTTCTAACTTTGGAGGCGTCTTTAATCTTGTCAATAGTGTGACCGATTTGGGTAATTGACTCAGTGCAGCGGTCTATTGTTTCTAATAGGGACTTAGAATCGCGAATTCGTTGTGAAGTTAATTTTATGCTAGCCAGAGCAGTTTGGGCGTTATCGACATGTTCCCTCGCTTCATGCCGCGCGGCCTGAGCTACTTCAAGCGCAGTAAATGTCATCCCAGTCTGAACGTGGGACTCTGTGACCAGGCTCAGCTGCTCTGAATTCCTTTGGTTGCTTAATGCAACCCCAACAGCGTTAGCTATAGCCTCAAATCCAGCAAGCTCTATGACGGAATATGTGTGTGGAATGCTTGCGGCAAAGGATAATGTCCCAAAAACTTCGGTCCCCACCTTCACGGGAGCAATCACAAAGCTTTGGATTCCCTTCAGGATTGCATTGGAGCTAAGTTTTCGGAGATGAGGCGCGGACATATCTGGCTCGCTTACAGTTACGCCGTCGATAGCGCGCTGAAAGGAGGGGTAGTCGGCTACCGGATCTAAGTCGAGTGTCGATAAGTCGTCAACCTTCTCAAATCCTACTGCATTCAAACAGCGCAGTGATGTTCGATCCTTCGATAATTCCCTAAGCGCGACATGACTCATACCTGAGGCAGCGGCGGCGACTAGAAGTATCCGATCCAGGAACTCGTCAAGTGTCGTGAGAAAATCAATCGGCTGATGTAACGTCGACAGCAGCCGCAACGCATTCCGTTTCTCAAGAATGATTGACAGCAGCGTCTGGAGCACAAGGTAATGGGAGCGATGCGCTTGCCAACCAGGATTTACTTTCGCCTCTAGCACCAGAAAGCCGCTTCGATTCTTCAATTGATGAATCGGTACTATGCAGATAGATTCAGTGTCGGACTCAATGTACTGCGGTCGATTTCGGTCGATGACATCAAACCATGAAGCAAGGTTCTTCTGTAGCGCCCCCCGAAGAAAGCTAGTATCCAGCGCTTGAGCAGCATTCTTTTCATCGCGCCATGCCGGAATGCGACGAGATTCCACCGGCGTGGTTCTCTCATTCCCCGAAAGTCTGAAGTCAGCGGAGAAACTACCTGTGTTTAAATGCTGTATGTATAGTGTGGCAATATCAGCCTTCGTTCCCTCTAGGGCACACGCCAGAGTATTCCAAATTGCCTCGTTCGGATCGTCAAGTTCCAAGCAGCGGCTAGACGCTGTTTCGATCCAGTCCAAAACATTCCCCCCGAGGATCAGTTGAGATTCACCGCATAGCATAGGACATGACATGAGACGTTGAACCACCACAATCGTGGGTGGCCAGCGGTGATGTCGCGAACTGTCGTCTCTTGTGTGATGCTTTCGATGTCGCGCTGACGTCAGGTCCCGGGTGATTGACCACCCGCTTGTCGAATAGATCGGGTTGCGTCGCTTGCCATATCTTGAGCTCCTGGATCGGCGTGCTCAGGTCCAGCGCGCGCTGTGGCAGGTGCTCGTTGTAGAGCCAGACGAATCGATGCAGCGTCGTCTCAAGGTCATGGGCGCTGTTTAACCGATGCGACTTCGGAACCTGTGCCAGTCGCCCGTTGAATCGCTCCACCATGCCGTTGGTCTGCGGATGCTGGGGCTTGGTCAGTCGGTGCTCAATGCCCAGCGCCCGGCACAGCGCATGAAACTCATGGTTTCCGCGGGCGTCTTTCTCGCGCCGCCCGAACGCCCGATCAGTGATGTCCGGGCCGTTCTCCGTCACCAGCGTCTTCCTCTTGATGGCGATGAACACCTATCGCATGGCCCGGTCGATGGCCACAAAGACACAGCGTCGTTCGGCCTCATCCTCCACCTGTGGCAGGTACTTCACGTCCATGTGGACCTAGCCCGGCTAACAGGCTTTGAAGGACTTGACCTGGGTCTTCTCGACCTCGGGTTCTGGCAGGCGGTTGACGCCACGCCGAAGCAGCAGCCGGTCCAGCGCCGATCGGCTCATTTGGGGTTCGATGAACTCGCGGACGACCGCCAGCAGGTCGTCCAATGACAAGCGCAGGTGCGTGCGCAGGTAGACGACGATCTCTTACTGGCCGGCGTTGAGCGTGGTCTGCAGCCGATGCGGCGTGTGGCTGACCTCTTCGACCGTCGTGCGCTTGCGCCACTTGCGGATGGTGAACTTGGCCACGACGAAGCCCTGTGCCAACTCGGCCTCGGTGCCATGGGCCTGCTGGATCGCCAGCCGCGTAGCCGACGTGGTCGTGCCGCTCTTGTCCAAACTGATCAGCATCGCGGCCTTAGCTGGTTCAAGTCTGCCAGAAGGCCCTTCAGGACCTCCCGGCCCACAAGTATCGCTACTGGCCGCCGAGGAGCCATTCATCCGGGACACCACACGTAGGAGGTGTGTAGAAGCTTTGTGTGCGGGCTACGACTGTGTTTAGCAGGCCTCGCGCCGTTTATCTCGCGGTGTTGGACGCGCCGGCCCGCGCACCACGCTAACCCCATCCAGCGCCCGCGCGCGCAACTGGCCGCAGCCGCCGTCCACGTCCTGGCCGGCCGAATGGCGCAGCTTGGTCAGCACGCCGCGGCGGTGCAGGCGGCGGGCGATGTCGGCGGCGGCCTCCCAGCTGGGGCGCTCGAAGGGCAGACCGGGCACGCTGTTGTACGGGATCATGTTGAGCACCATGCGCCGGCCGGCCAGCAGGCGCACGATGCCGTCGAGCTCGTCGTCGCCGTCGTTCACGCCCTTGAGCAGCGTCCACTGCAGCTGCACCGGGTAGCCGCTCAGGCGGCCGTAGGCATCGGCGCGTTCCACCAGTTCTTCGGGGGCGATGCGCGGCGCGCGCGGCAGCAGCTGCTCGCGCAGCGCGGCCTTGGTGGTGTGCAGCGACAGCGCCAGTGCGGGCTTCACGCGGCCCTGCGGCAGCGCCTCGAAGGCACGCTCATCGCCCACCGTGGAGAAGACCAGGTTCTTGTGGCCGATCTGGCCCACGGTGCCCAGCAGCTCGATCGCCTCGAGCACGTTGTCCAGGTTGTGCGCCGGCTCGCCCATGCCCATGAAGACCACCTTCTTCACTGGCCGCAGCGTGCGCGCCAGCACCACCTGGGCGACGATCTCGGCGCTGCCGAGCTGGCGCACCAGGCCGCCGGTGCCGGTCATGCAGAAGGCGCAACCCACGGCGCAGCCGATCTGGGTGGACACGCACACGCCGTCGCGCGGCAGCAGCACGGCTTCAGCGGCCTGGCCGTCGTGCAGGCCCACCAGCAGGCGCGAGGAGCCGTCCTCGCCCGGGTGCTGCTCGCGCAGCGTGGCCAGGCCGGCCAGCTCGGCACGCAACGCGGGCAGCGCGTCGCGCAGCGTGAGCGGCAGGAAGTCGTCGTTCTTGCGTTTGTGGGCGTCCGGCGGCAGCGCGTGGGTCCACTCGCGCAGCACGCGCTGCAGGTGCAGCGGCTGCGCGCCCAGCGCCTGCAGGCGCTGGCGCAGCTCGGTCACGCGCATGGCGGTGTTCAGCCGAGGCGCCGCAGGCCGCCCGCGTAGCGCCGCGCGTTGTGCACGTAGTGCGCGGCGCTCAGCGCCAGGCGCTGCTGCTGCTCGGGGCTGAGCTGGCGCTTGACCACCGCCGGGCTGCCCACCACCAGCGAGCCGTCCGGGATCTGCTGGCGCTCGGTGACCAGCGCGCCGGCGCCGATCAGGCAGCCCTTGCCGATCACCGCGCCATTGAGCACCACCGCGCCCATGCCCACCAGCGTGCCGTCGCCCACGGTGCAGCCGTGCAGGATCACCTTGTGGCCCACCGTGACGTCCGCGCCGATGGTCAGCGGCAGGCCGGCGTCGGCGTGCAGCACGCTGCCGTCCTGGATGTTGCTGCGCGCGCCGATGGTGATGGGCTCGGGCTGGTCGCCGCGCACCACGGCGCCGAACCAGACGCTGGCGTCCTCGCCCAGACGGACCTGACCGATCACCTCGGCCGAGTCGGCCACCCAGGCGCCGGGGGCGAGTTCGGGCTGCTGGTCGTCGAGAGCGAAGAGGGCCATGGTGCGGTGTCGGGTGGCTGAAGCCCGCCATGGTAAAGGCTGGGGCCAGGTGCGTCCCGGGCCGCTAAGATGCCCCCCTTTCCCGTTCACGGACCCTGCCCATGAACCTGCTCAAGCGTGCCTTCCTGCTGGGCGCCGTGGCGGCCGTGCTGCCGGCCGCCCAGGCCGCGCCGGTCAAGCGTGCCGCACCGGTGCGCAAGGCCCCGCCGCCGCGCCGCCCTGCCGCGCCGGCCCGCGCGCCCGCCCCGCCGCCGCTGCGCAGCCCGGTGCTGCTGACCGTCAGCGGCGCCATCAAGAAGAGCAACCGCGGTCCGCTGGACAAGGCGATCGACCAGATGGCCGCCAAGCACGGCCTGGCCTGGGAGCAGGCCTACACCTTCGACGCCGCCGCACTGGCCAATCTGCCGGCCGAGACCATCCACCCCACGCTGGAATACGACGCCAAGCCGCACACGCTCAGCGGCCCGCCGCTGGAGATGGTGCTGGCCACGCTGGGCATCACCCCCGGCCAGGCCGGCGTGATGCTGGCGCTGCGCGCGGTGGACGGCTACCGCATGGAGCTGAGCCTGGCCGACGTGCGCGCCTGGAAGATGATCCTGGCCACCCGCATCGACGGCCAGAGCCTGGCCATTGGCGGCCTGGGCCCGCTGTGGGCCGTCTATGACGCCGACCGCCTGCCCGGCATCGCCGAGCTGCCGCTGGCCGAGCGTTTCCAGCGCTGCCCCTGGGGCCTGTACCACATCGAGGTCATCCAGACCTGATCAGGCGTGGCGCCGGGCCACCCAGTAGGTGGCGCCGTCGGGGCCGTAGCGCTCATCGTGCGGCTGGTGCGCCGCCAGGCTGAAGCGGTCGCCCGGGCGCAGGTGGCGCGGCGCGGCGTCGCCGCAGCCCAGCCACAGCTCGCCCGCCACCACCAGTGCCTCCACCGCGAACGGGTGGGTGTGGGTGGGCACGATCTCGCCGGGCGGCCACTGGCGCTCGACCACCTCGTCGAAGCCTTGCGCGCGCAGCGCCTGGGCGAAGTCGTCGAAACGGGGCAGGGGCGAGTCACTCATGCAGCCTCCAGGGTGGCATGTCGCTGGGTTGTGGCGACGAGCCGACAGTGTGCGCCGTCCGAAAAGCAGGGCCTCGTCAGAAGGCGGGTCGGGCCCGAATAATGGCCCTTGGCCGGATTCTCGGGTTCACCGGTCAACCCTTTCCTTCACAGGCCCACCATGAAGTTTCGTCTGTCGCTGATTCCGCTGCTGCTCGCCTCCGCCACCGCCTTTGCGCAGGCGCCCGCGGCCCCTGCAGCGCCCGCTCCCGCCGCCCAGGCCGCGCCGGCCGACATGTCCAAGGCCGACAAGAAGGCCTCGCACAAGGCTGCGCATGCCGACAAGAAGGCCGCCAAGAAGGCCCACCGCAAGGCCACGCGCAAGGCCGCGAAGAAGGCTGACAAGACCGCGGCCGTCGGCACCGCGCACACCACCCGCCACGCCCACGTCACGCACCGCAAGGCGCAGCGCTCGGCGCACGCGGCGGCCTGAGTCGCGCAGGCCACAGACCGCTCGCCGCGCCCGTCGGGCCGTGGCGAGTGGTCTGTGCGTTCACGTCGCGGGCCACCATGGTCCGCACAACGCTGACGGCGAGGTGTCCAGGCGGGCACTTCGCATGGCCCACACGCGCCCGACCTTTGCGCGCCCAAACATCGCCGGCGGTCAACCCGGACCTGGGCAGCCGCGTTGGCAGAAGGGCGCGCGACGACCGACGCCACACCATCGGGTCGGACGCCCTCCTCAACCCTTCATTGCACAGGTCCACCATGAACTTCCGTCTGCCCCTGCTGTCCCTGCTGTTCGCCTCGGCCACCGCGTTCGCGCAAGCCCCTGCCGCTCCCGCCCCGGCCGCCCAGGCGGCGCCGGCCGCCTCCGCGGCCCATGCCGACAAGAAGGCCGCCCGCAAGGAGGCCCGTCAGGACAAGCGCCAGGACGCCCGTCAGGACGTGCGCCAGGATGGCCGCCAGGACGCGCGTCAGGACGACCGCAAGGCCGATCGCAAGGAAGCCCGCAAGGCCGCCAAGAAGGCCTCCGGCGCGTCCGGCGCGCAGTGATCGTCACAGCGGCCCCTGGCCGCTGACCACCCTGCAGCGGCCTCGTGCCGCTGTTCAGCGTGCTGCCCGCGGCGGCAAGGCCGACGCGATGCAGGCCTGGGCGCACCAATAGCTGGCCAGGATCCACAACGACGCCATCGGCACCGGCGCTGCAAAGCGGTCGACCGCCAGCGTCGCATCCGACAGCATGAACAACGCCCCGCCCGCAGCGCCCCAGGCAGGGCCGGCCGCGCCGGCACTGCGCTGGCGCCACCAGCGCGCCGCGGCCAGTGCCGCCATGCCGGCCAGCGCCAGCACATAGGCCACCACCGGCCCCTGCAGCGCGGGCGCAATGCCCGGCCACAGGTGCTGCAGCACCCCCAGCGCCACCGCGCCATACAGCGCGATCGCCGGCCACCACGGCCGCGCGCCGCCGCGCCACAGCGCCACGCCATAGGCCAGGTGCGCCGCCAGAAAGCTCACCAGCCCTGGCAGGAAGCCCTGCTGCGGCCACAGCAGCGCCACATCACCCACCCACGACAGCGCCAGCCCCAGCAACAGCGGCCGGCGCATCGGGTCGCCGTGGCCGCGCCGCGCCGCCCAGGCGATCAGCAGCGCCGTGGTCAGCGGCTTGCAGACCCAGGCCAGCGGCGGCAGCGCCCAGGCCCAGGGCGCGGCCAGGATGGTCAGGGCGCCGCTCAGGGCGGCCAGCAGCAGCAGGGCAACAGAAGGCATGGCGCCGATTCTCCTGCGCCCCGCGCTGCGGCACACTGCGGTGATGCGCGCATCCCGAGCCCTGCTGCCGATGCTGCTGGCGCTGGCCTGCCGCGCCGGCGGCGAGCCGACCGTGGCCCCGACCGACGTGCAGGTGCAGCGCCAGGGCAGCCACTTCAGCATCGACGTGGTGATGCACGCGGCGGTGCCGCCGCCGCTGGCCTTCGAGGTGCTGACCGACTTCGACCACATGGCGCGCTTCGTGCCCAACCTGAGCGAGAGCCGGGTGCTGGAGCGCCGCGACCTGACCTGGCGCGTGGCGCAGAAGGGCGCGGCGCACTGGGGCCCGATCACGCTGCCCTTTGAATCGGTGCGCGAGCTGCAGCTGGACCCGCCGCGCGAGATCCGCGCCCATGCGCTCAGCGGCAGCGCGGCGGCCATGGACACGCTGATGCAGCTCGAGCCCGAGCCCGGCGGCACCCGGCTGCACTACCACGCCGAGGTCGAGCCCGGCCGCTGGTTCCCGCCCGGCCTGGGGCCCGCGCTGGTGCAGCACGAAACCGCCGAGCAGTTCAGCGCGCTGCTGCGCGAGATGGCGGCCCGCCGGGCCCCTCAAGGCGTCAGCGGGATACAACCCGTTACCTTTTGCCGGGCCGAGACCCTCAACTGCCGCCGCCCCCAGCCGATGCGCGCGGCATGAACACCTCCACCGCCAGTGCGCTGACGGCGTTGCAGACCGCCGTGACGCAGGCCCGGCTCGAGACGCTGGGGCCACGCCGCGACCCCCGCGCCGCCGTGCCTGCCGCCACGCACCGGCCGCCCACGCCCAGTCCGGCGGCACAGAACGCCGAGGCCCTGGGCCGCCAGCTGGAGCAGGAGATGCAGTCCGAGCGCCGCGCGCTGGAGCGCCTGCAGGCCAGCCTGAAGAGCCTGCCGCGGCACGACCCGGTGCTGGGCTCGCTGCTTGACGTCTCGGCCTGATCCGCGGCCGCGGGCCGCGATCGCACCAGGGTCAGCCGGGCGCGCCAGCCTCCACGCGCTGCAAGGTCACGCCCACCGGCGGCGGGTGCTGCAGCGTCTGCAGGATCACGCAGTAGCGTTCGGTCTGGCGCACCAGCGTGGCCAGCTGCTCGTCGGTGGCGGGTGAATCCACCTCGAAGCGCAGCCGCAGCGCGGTGGCGCCCACCGGCACGCTGCGGTCCACGCCCAGCGTGCCGCGCATGTCACCCTCGCCCTCGGCGACCACCTCCACTGAGCGATACGGAATGCCCATCGCGGTGGCCACCACGTTGAAGGTGACGCCGGCGCAGGCGACCATCGCCTCGAGCAGCATGTCCATCGAGCAGGCGTCCTGGCCGTCGCCGCCGGCCAGCGGGTGCAGGCCGGCCTCGATCGGGCCGCCACGGGTCTCGATGCGGCAGGCGGGGCGGTGCGGCAGCAGCTGCGCGCGCGCCACCGAGCGCAGCTGCGCCGCCTCGGGCTCGGTGCGGTAGCGCGCCTTCAGCGGCGCCTGCAGCTGGCGGAGTTGGTCGGCATCCATCGGCGTACGGGGGGCTGTGGCAACACCCCGATGATGCACGCACACTCAGGCCAGGGTGGCAGCCTCGCGCGCGGCCAGCACGCGCGGGATGCCGTCGGCCAGGTGCTCCCACACCCGCCGCACCAGCGCGCTGCCGCGCAGCTCGCGGTGCACCGCCAGCCAGCAGGGCATGGGCGGGATCGCCAGCTGCGGCAGCAGGGGCACCACGCCGGGCAGCAGCGGCAGCACATAGCGCGCCGCAAAGCCGATGCCGGCGCCCGCCGCCAGCAGCGCGCTGGCGGCCAGCTGGTTGTCGCAGCGCAGCGCGAAGGCCTCGCGGCCCAGCGGCAGGCCCATGCGGGCGAAGCCGCGCAGGATGGTTTCGTCCTGGTCGAAGCCGATCAGGCGATGGCGCGGCAGCTCCTCAGGCACGCGCGGCGTGCCGTGGCGGGCCAGGTAGTCGCGGTGGGCGCAGGGCACGATGGGAAGCTCGGCCAGCTGGCGCGCCACCAGCGAGGACTGGCTGGGCCGCAGCATGCGCACCGCGATGTCGGCCTCGCGCGCCAGCAGGTTGCTCAGGCTGTTGGACACCACCAGCTCGACCTGGATGCCCGGCTCGGCCTGCTGCAGCGCCACCAGCACCTCGGGCAGCAGGTAGGCCGCCGCCACCTCGCTGGTGGCCAGGCGCACCGTGCCCGTCAGGCTCTCGCGCTGCGCCGCCACCGCGTGCGCGACCGCCTGGGAAGCGCTGCGCATCTGTCGCGCCGCATCGGCCATGGCCAGCGCCACCGGCGTGGCGCGCACGCCGCGGCCGGTGCGCTCGAACAGTGGCGCGCCCAGCTGCGCCTCCAGTTCGGCCACATGGCGCGACAGCGTGGGCTGGTGCAGGCCGTGGCGGCGCGCCGCGGCGGTCAGGCTGCCGGCTTCCAGCACCAGCAGGAAGCTGCGCACCAGGGTCCAGTCGAAGGCGTCGGGGCGGGCCAGGCTGCTCATGCGGATCCGTATGGCTGACATGCAGGGTTCGGCCATTGTCGGATGAATCGGGCGCGCGCAGACTGCCGGGCATGGAATACACCAGTGATCCTTCCGTGCTGGTCCTGGGCAGCCAGGGCCGACTGGGCCAGGCCGCCGTGCAGGCCTTTGCCGCCGCCGGCTGGCGCGTCTGGGCCCAGGCCCGCCGCCCGCAACCCGACCTGCCCGCCGGTGCCCGGGCGCTGGATGTGCCGCTCGCCGACACCGCCGCGCTGGCCACGGCCGCCCAGGGCGCGCAGGCGGTGGTCTACGCGGTCAACCCGCCGTACACCCGCTGGCCGCAGCAGATGCTGCCGCTGGCCCGCCAGGGCATGGACGTGGCCGAGGCGCTGGGCGCGCGCTTCCTGCTGCCGGGCAACGTCTACAACTTCGGCCGCGAGCTGCCGGCGCAGCTGACGCTGGACACGCCCGAGGTGGCCAACACCCGCAAGGGCGCGCTGCGCATCGCGCTGGAGGCCGAGCTGCGCCAGCGTGCCCAGGCCGGCCGGCTGCGCAGCAGCGTGCTGCGCGCGGGCGATTTCTTCGGCGGCGGCCCGGGCAGCTGGATCGACCTGGTGATCGCCAAGCACCTGCGCGCCGGCCGGCTGGACTACCCCGGGCCGCTGGAGGTGCCGCACGCCTGGGCCTTCCTGCCCGACCTGGCGCGCGCCTTCGTGGACGTGGCCGCCCATGCTGAGACCCGCCCCTTCGCCCGCTGGCAATTCGCCGGCCACACGCTGACCGGCGCCGCGCTGCTGCAGGGCCTGCGCAGCGCCGCCGAGGCGCAGGGCCTGGCGCCGGCGCGCGGCTGGCGCGAGCGGCGCATGGCCTGGTGGCCGATCCGCCTGGCCGCGCCGCTGGTGCCGATGGCGCGCGAGATCGCCGAGATGGCCTATCTGTGGGCGCGCCCGCACGCCCTGCTGGAGGTGCTGCCGCAAGCGCGCGCCGCCACGCCGCTGGCGGCGGCGATGGCCGCCACGGTGGCCGCGCTTCAGCAGCCCAGCGTGTCGGCCAGCGCGGCCAGGTCGGCGGCCTCGTAGTCCACCGGCACCTGGGCGCGGGTCTCGCCCACGCCGGGGCCGTGCTCGTTCGGCCGGGCGATGAAGGCGGTGCGCAGGCCGGCCTGCGCAGCCGCGGCCAGGTCCCAGGAATGAGCGGCCACCATCATCACCTGCTCGCGCGGCAGGTCCAGCGCGGCGGCGGCGGCCTGGTAGACCACGGGCGTGGGCTTGTAGTCGCGGGCGATCTCGGCGCCCAGCACCGCGTCCCAGCGCAGACCGTTGCGCCGCGCCAGGTTCACCATCAGCGCGATGTGGCCGTTGGAGCAGGGCGCCAGCAGGAAGCGCTGGCGCAGCCGGGCCAGCGCGGCCGGCACCTCGGGCCAGGCGTCCAGGCGGTGCCAGGCTAGGTTCAGCGACTGGCGCGTGGCCTCGTCCACCTGCGCGTCCAGGCCCAGCTCGCGCAGCACCACGTCCAGGTTGCGGCGGTGCAGGAGGTCGAGCTTGCCGAACGGGATCAGGCCGCGGCGCACCTCGTCCATCGCCGGCTGGTACTGGGCGCGCCAGGCCAGCGCGAAGGCGGCGGCGTCCACATCCAGGCCCAGCGGCTGCAGGTGGGCGCGCACCTCGCGGGCCACGCCGCCGTGCCAGTCCACCAGCGTACCGAAGACATCGAAGACCAGGGCGCGGATCGGCGGATTCATCGGGGCACCTTGAAATGCTGGCGCGCGGCCGTCACCGCGGCGCGGGTGAGGCAGCCGGGGGCGTGGTCGTTGACCAGGCCCATCGACTGCATGAAGGCATAGGCGGTGGTGGGGCCGACGAACTTCCAGCCGCGGCGCTTGAGCTCGCGTGCCAGCGCCACCGACTGCGGCGAGGTGGCGCGCGCCGCCGGGTCGTCGTCGGGCGCTTCCTCGAAGCGCCACAGGAAGGCCGCCAGCGAGCCCTCGGCCTGCACCAGCTCCACCGCGCGGGCGGCGTTGTGGATCACCGCCTCGATCTTGCCGCGGTGGCGCACGATGCCGGCGTCGGCCAGCAGGCGGGCCACGTCGGCCTCGGTGTAGCGGGCCATGCGGTGGAAGTCGAAGGCGTGGAAGGCGGCGCGGAAGTTCTCGCGCTTTTCCAGGATGGTGCGCCAGCTCAGGCCCGACTGGAAGGCCTCCAGGCAGAGCTTCTCGAACAGGCGCCGGTCATCGGCCACCGGAAAGCCCCATTCCTGGTCGTGGTAGGCCAGGTACTGGGCGGTGGACAGGCACCAGCGGCAGCGCGGTCGGCCGTCGGGGCCGGCGTCGGTGGACAGGCTCATGCGCGGATTGTGCGTCCGCGACGACAATGCCGCGGTCAACAGCCCGGGCCGACGCCGCGTTGAGCCCCGACCGATGCGAAACCACCCCCTTGTCGCGCTGGCCCTGGCCGGCCTGTGCGGCGCCGCCGCGGCGCAGTCCGACCCCTCGCCGCAGGACCTGGCCCGCTGGCAGCAGGCCTCGGCCTGCGTGGCGGTGCTCAAGGCCGACGTGCTGGTGCTGCGCGACCGCAGCTGGGCGGGCACGCCCGGGCTGAAGCCCGAGATGAAGCGCCTGACCGAGCAGGGCTTCGCCTTCATCGGCACCGCCTACAAGCAGGGCTTGCGCCAGACCCTGGCCGACCGCCTGCTGGAAGAGGCCGAGGCGGCGCAGAAG
Source organism: Ideonella alba (assembly GCF_018069845.1). Lineage (NCBI taxonomy): Bacteria > Pseudomonadati > Pseudomonadota > Betaproteobacteria > Burkholderiales > Sphaerotilaceae > Ideonella > Ideonella alba. Next base: position 107,621 of record NZ_JAGQDD010000013.1, on the reverse strand, counting down.
CGCGCCTCGCCGGAATCGCTGCGCGCGCTGTCGCAAGGCTGCCGCACCGAAGGCGCGAAGCTGCTCAAGCAGGCCAATGTGGTGGAGCGCCTGCTGGTGTCCAACCGCGCCGAGTCGCGGGTGGACAAGCTGCTGGCGCGCTGATCAGGCCGGGCCGTCGGTCTTCGGGCCGATGCGCGCGAAGATCAGGTTGGCCACGCCGATGGCGATCGGGATCAGGCCCCAGGCGGCCGAGTCGTTGTCGCGGTTGATCGCCAGCGCCGCCGCCACCGCCAGGCCCACCAGCAGGAAGGTCAGGCCGCGGCGCAGCGCGCGGCTGCGGGCGTCCAGCGGGTCGATGCGGTCCTCGCGGTCGAACAGCTCGGGCGGCAGCGGCGGCACGTCCACGCCGCGCTCGATCGCCGCCAGGCGCTCCTTGTGGTGCAGCTCGACCAGCTGGGCGCGGCGCTTGTAGTCGGTGGCCAGCCAGATGATGGCCACGGCCACGCCGCCGAGGATGCCGCAGATGGGAATCAGCAGGCCGAGCAGCTGCTTGAGGATGACGGCGTCAGCGTCCATGGTGTCGGGCTCCGTGAAGTGGTGGATGCCCTTGATAGCGCCGCGGCGGCGGGCCGGTTTCAGACCGCCACCCCAAAATTTTTGATGCCGCCGCTGAAACCGCCGCGCCGCCCCGGCACTATCAGGCCCCATGACCCTGGACGCCCGCGCGCGCGATGCCGATCTGGTCGCCGCGCTGGCCCGCGGCGAGCGCGCGGCCGCCTTTGACCAGCTGGTGCAGCGCTACACGCCGCGCCTGTACCGGCTGAGCTGGCTGCTGCTGCGTGACAGCGCCCGCGCCGAGGACGCGGTGCAGGACAGCCTGCTGCGCGCCTGGCGCGCGCTGGACGGCTACGACGCCACCCGCGGCGCGCTGTCCACCTGGCTCTACACCATCACCCGCCACCACTGCCTGGCCCAGCTGGGCCGGCCGGCGCTGGACACGCTGTCGCTCGACGAGCCCGACGGCGAGGCCCTGGCCGCCACGCTGGCCCAGCCTGCGGCCGGCCCCACCGACGCCCGCGCCACGCTGCAGGCGCTGATCGACACCCTGCCCGAGACCCCCCGCGCCTGCCTGCAGCTCTTCTACTGGGAAGACCGCTCGGTGGCCGAGGTGGCGGCCCAGCTGGGCCTGCCCGACAACACCGTCAAGACCCACCTGCACCGGGCCCGCGCCCGTCTGCGCCAGGCCCTGGCCGACCAGGGCCTGGACGACCCGGCGCTGTGGCTGTGAAGGAGACCGCGATGAGCGAACACCACCCCGACTGGCTGGACCACGCGCTGCAGCGCCAGCTGCCGCCGCCCGCGCTGCCCGCCGGCCTGACCCCGCGCCTGCACACCGCGCTGGCCCAGGCGCGCCAGCAGCGGGCGCTGGACGAACTGCGCCAGCGCCAGACCGCACGCGAGGCCGAACTGCTGGCCGAACTGGCCCGCGCCCGCGCCCAGCTGCGCCAGCGCCGCTGGCGCGACAGCGCCCAGGTGCTGGGCGTGGCGGTGGCGGTGTCCTTCGCCAGCGGCGCGCTGGCCGTCTGGACCCTGCCCTGGTGGCAACCCTGGCTGGACCAGCCGCCCGACCTGGTGCTGCCGCTGGTGGCGCTGGCGCTGGGGGTGGGCAGCGCCACGCTGGCGGCGCGCGCCAACTGGGGCCGCGGCTGGTTCTGACGCTCCAAGACAACCCGCGGCTGCGGGTCTGCGTGGACATGGCACCATCCGCCCCGCCATGAACACCACAGAACTGTTCCTGATCGCGATGACGATCATCTTCGGCGGGCCCTACCTGGTGTGGCGGCTGGGCCGCACCGAGTACTGGGCGCCGCTGGTGGTGGTGCAGATCGTCGGCGGCATCGTGCTGGGCCCAGGCGTGCTGGGCGCGGCCTTCCCCGAGTACTACCGCTTCGTCTTCACCCCGGCGGTGATCCAGTCGCTCAATGGCGTGGCCTGGTGGGCGGTGATGCTGTTCGTGTTCATCGCCGGCATCGAGCTGGACCTGCGCGCCGCCTGGCGGCACCGCCGCGAGAGCAGCATCACCGCCGGCCTGGCGCTGGGCAGCCCGCTGCTGCTGGGCAGCGCCGCCGCGCTGGTGCTGCTGGCGCAGGACGGCTGGGTGGGCCCGAAGGCGCAGCCCTGGCAGTTCGTGCTGGGCATTGGCATGGCCTGCGCGGTGACCGCGCTGCCGATCCTGATCCTGTTCATGGAGAAGCTGGGCATCCTGCGCCAGCCACTGGGCCAGCGCATCCTGCGCTATGCCAGCCTGGACGACATCGCCATCTGGGCCGTGCTGGCGCTGATCCTGATGGACTGGCAGCGCGTGGGCCGCCAGCTGGCCTTCCTGGCGCTGTTCGCGCTGGCCGCCTGGGGCGTGCGCCGCCTGATGCAGGCCATCCCCGAGCGCGACCGCTGGTACACCGCGCTGATCTGGCTGGCCGGCTGCGCCTTCCTGGCCGACTGGGCCGGGCTGCACTACATGGTGGGCGCCTTCCTGGCCGGCGCGGTGCTGGACGCCGAGTGGTTCGAGCAGGCCAAGATGGACCTGCTGCGCCACCATGTGCTGCTGGTGATGATGCCGGTGTTCTTCCTGTCCACCGGCCTGCGCACGAACTGGCAGGCCGGCGGCCTGGCCGTCTTCGGCGCCGCCGCGCTGCTGCTGGTGGCGCAGCTGGTGGGCAAGCTCGCCGGCCTGCGCCTGGCCGGCCGCATCCTGGGCTGGCCGAAGGGCGAGGCCAGCCTGATCGGCTGGCTGCTGCAGACCAAGGCGCTGATCATGATCATCTTCGCCAACATCCTGCTGGACAAGCAGGTCATCACCGCCGAGACCTTCACCGCGCTGCTGCTGATGGCGGTGGCCAGCACCATGCTGACGGTGCCGGTGGTGGCGCCGCGGCTGGCGCGCTCGCCAGCCTCCGGCGCGACGGGCTGACGGTCTGCCGCGCCGCCCAGGGCGCTCCGGCGGTACCCGCCGTGACAAATGACCGCCGTCAAGCGTGGGGGGGTGTGGGCCCGGCGGGCCCCCAGGTCCCGACAATCCACCGCACAGCCTGCAGTCGTTGGGGCTGGCCCGTGGGGCTGGTGGCGACGTGGCTGGAAAGTCCTCGATGTCCACCCCCTACCTCGGCGAGATCCGCGTCGTCAGTTTCAACTTCGTGCCCAGAGGATGGGCGCTGTGCAACGGCCAGGTGCTGCCCATCGCGCAGAACCAGGGCCTGTTCGCGCTGCTGGGCACGACCTACGGCGGCGACGGGCGCACCACCTTCGCCCTGCCCGACCTGCGTGGCCGCCAGCCCATGCACGCCCCGGCAGGGTCGAGCGAGCTGGGCGCCCGCCTGGGGGAGGCATCGCATGCGCTGACGGCGGAGGAAATGCCCACGCACCGTCACCCCATGCGCGCCAGCAAGCCCTGGGCCGAGACCCGCTCGCCCAGCAATGCCATGCCCGCCACGCACAACGACTACGGCGGTGCGGCGATCTTCGCCCCCATCGGCAAGGTCGTGCCCCTGCACCCCGAGACGGTCGCCGCGAGCGGCCAGGGCCAGCCCCACTCGAACATGAATCCCTACCTGACGCTGAACTTCATGATCGCGCTTCAGGGCATTTTTCCGTCGGCCACCTGAGGAGGCGCACCATGCCACAACCCTATGTAGGCGAGATCCGCATGTTCGCCGGCACCTATGCGCCCTATGGCTGGCTGCTCTGTGACGGCAGCCTGCTGCCGATCAGCGAGTACGACACGCTGTACGCCCTGATCGGCACCACCTATGGTGGCGATGGTCAGGAAACCTTCGCCCTGCCGGACCTGCGCGGGCGCGCGCCCCTGCACCAGGGCTCGGGCTATGTGATCGGGCAGGCGGCCGGCGAGGAGCGGGTGACCCTGCGTCCGGAACATCTGCCGGCCCACACCCACCGGCTGCAGGCCAGCCGTCAGCCGGCCAACGTGACGCTGCCGCCGGCGGACGCCATGCTGGGCGCGAGCACCTCGACGATCTACGGCACCGCCACGCCGACGGTGGCGATGGCCGCGCAGATGTTGGGGCCGGCCGGCAAGTCGGGCTCGCACCAGAACATGCCGCCCTACCTGGCGCTGAATTTCATCATCTCGGTGTTCGGGATCTTCCCGTCACCCGCCTGAGGAGCTCCCGATGTCCGATCAATTCATCGCCGAAGTGCGCATGTTCGCGGGCAACTTCGCGCCAGCCGGCTGGGCGTTCTGCGAGGGCCAGGTGCTGCCGATCTCGCAGAACACCGCGCTCTTCTCCTTGCTGGGCACCACCTACGGTGGCGACGGCCAGACCACCTTCGCGCTGCCCAACCTGAGCAACCGCGTGCCGATCCAGGCCGGCCAGGGCCCCGGCCTGAGCCCGCGCGACCTGGGCCGCGTGGGCGGCGCCGAGCGTGCCGTCCTGAACCAGAACTACCTCCCGGCCCACGGGCACACCGCCATGGCGTCGGCGCAGGCCACGCAGACCTCGCCGTCGCCCAGCGCCAGCCTGGCCACGGTCAGCGAGAACCTCCCGGCCTACCGCGCTGACCCCGGGCCGGGCCTGCTGATCGAGATGGGCTACCCCAGCGTGCTGCCGACAGGCGCCGGCGCCAGCGTCACCCACAACAACCTGCCGCCGGTGTTGAAGCTCAGCTTCATCATCGCGCTGCAGGGCGCCTGGCCCCAGCGCCCCTGAGGTGCGCGCCGTGGACCGATGGCTCTGGCAGGCGGCGACGCCTCAGGACGCGCCCTTCATGGCCCAGCTGTACGCGGCCACGCAGGGCCAGGCCTGGGGCCTGTCGCCCGACGCGCCCGACCCGGTGCTGCAAGGCCTGCTGGCCCAGCAGCACCGCTGGCGCGACGGCGCCTATGCCGAGGCCACCGGCGGCCCGGGCTGCCGGCTGATCGTGGCGGCCGACAGCGGCACCCCGGTCGGTCGGGCCTGGGTGCACGAGCGCGAGACCCTGCACCTGCTGGACCTGGCCGTGCTGCCGGCGCACCAGCGCCAGGGCATCGGGCAGTGGGCCCTGTCGGCCCTGCAGGCCGAGGCCGCCCACGCCCAGCGTCCCCTCACCCTGATGGTGGACGCATCCAATCCCGCCCGGCGGCTGTACCAGCGCCTGGGCTTCGACGACATCGGTGACAACGGACCGGACCGCCAGATGCGCTGGACGCCGGCACCGCTGACCCCTGGAGTGCCATGATGAACAAGCGTGATTTCCTCTTCAGCGGCGTCGCCGCCGCCAGCCTGGCCCCGGCGACCCTGCCGGCCATGGCCCAGCCCCAGGCGCGGTCGTTCCCCGACCTGGCCAGCGGCTACAGCGCCGAGCGCTTCGAGGCCTTCGTCGGCGAGACCTTCCAGACCGCCGCCGGCCCCCTGACCCTGAAGGTCGTCGAGCGGCTGAAGATCGACGGCCCGGCCGAGCAGTTCAACCTGCACTTCACCGCACCGGCCGCCGAGCGGGCCGCCTCCGGCCTGCAGACGCTGCAGCACACCGGCAGCGGCCAGGCGCTGGCCCTGCACCTGGAGCCGGGCCTGAACGGCACCGTCCAGGCCAACTTCAGCCTGCTGGCCTGAGCGCTGCGCCGCCGGGCGCGCCAGCGCCCGCCGGTGCGGTGTCGGTCGGTGGGCGGTCTCAGCGCGCCAGGAAATACACCTGCGGCTCGCAGGCGGCGCACTTGTCCATGTCCTTGGTCTCGCCCCAGTTCAGCGGGCACTGGCGCACTTCGGTGGCATAGGCCACGTGGGTGCCCGGCGCCAGGCGTGCCGTCAGCGGGAAGTCGTTGCCCCCCACGGCCGCCTTGTCGGGGCGGGCGATCAGCAGGCGCTCGTCCAGCGGCTTCGGGCCCGGGTTGTTGAACTGCACCTCGAATCGGCAGGTCGTGCCCTGCTGGCCCATGAAACGGGACTGCACCGTCATCGGGCCCGAGCTGGCCTGGAAGGGCTTGGGGCGGCTCCAGACCTCCGCCGTGGCGGCCAGCGGCAGGTGGTTGGCGGTGAACGAACGCGCCACCCAGGGCGGGCATTCCTTGCACGGGGCCTCGGCCTGGGCCTGCTGGGCGCCGGCGGCGCCCCAGGTCCACAGCGTCTTGTCGGTGCCAATGCCCACCAGCGACCCGTCGGCCCGCGCCGCCACGCCGATGACCGCGCCGCTGTTGGGCACCGCCACCCAGGGGCTGGCCAGCGTCGCCCGGGTCCACAGCGCCTGGTCACGGCCCACGCCCACCAGGCTGCCATCGGGCCGCGCGGCCACCGCGGTCACGCTGCCGCTGTCGGGCACGCGCGCCCAGGCGCTGTCGATCGTTGCGCGCTGCCACAGGAAGCCGTCGGTGCCCACGCCGACGATCACGCCCGAGGGCATCACCGCCACGCCCACCACCGAGCCGCTGTTGGGCACCTGCACCCAGGCGGCGTTCAAGTGGGCGCGGGTCCACAGCTGCTGGTCGGTGCCCACACCCACCAGGCTGCCATCGGGCCGAAGCGCCACGCTGACCACGAAGCCACTGCCCGGCACCTGCACCCAGGGTGCCTGCAGCGACGCGCGCGTCCACAGCAGGCGGTCGGTGCCCACACCCACCAGCCGGCCATCCGGCGCGGCCGCCACGGCGGTGACGAAGCCGCTGTCGGGCACGGGCGTCCAGGCCTGTGCGCCGGCGGCGCCGGCCGCAGCTGCCATCAGCAGCGCGGACAGGACACGCAGCGCTGCTCGCCAGGCGCCCCCAGGCCAACGGTCATCCGGTTGAGTCATGTCGGTGCTCCTGCTGCCAGAGGTTGATCGGCCGCCCCGGACCGGCCGATGGCGGCTCCGACATTTTGTCGCGCCAACCTACGGGTCGGCCACCTGTTCCCTCCGGGGTATCTACGAGTTGAGTCTGATTTGCGGCATCCCAGAACATCAAGCGCTTGATGTCGCAAACCACGGCCCATCGCGGTGCCGTCCAACCCCCTGGAGACAGCATGGAATCGAACCCGACCCCGGCCAAGCGCCGCCGTTTCCTGAAGACTGCCGCCGCGGCCACCGCGGGTGCCGGGGCGCTGGCGGCGCCCGCCATCTCGCGCGCGCAGACGGTGACGCTGCGCTTCCAGAGCACCTGGCCGGCCAAAGACATCTTCCACGAGTACGCCAACGACTTCGCCAAGAAGGTCAACGACATCGCCGGCAACCGGCTGAAGATCGAGGTGCTGCCGGCCGGCGCGGTGGTGCCGGCCTTCCAGTTGCTGGAAGCCGTGGCCAAGGGCACGCTGGATGGCGGCCATGGCGTGCTGGCCTACCACTACGGCAAGAACTCGGCGCTGGCGCTGTGGGGCTCGGGCCCGGCCTTCGGCATGGACCCGAACATGGTGCTGGCCTGGCACTACTACGGCGGCGGCGAGGCGCTGCTGGAGGAGATCTACAAGGGCCTGAACATGGACGTGAAGTCTTTCGTCTACGGCCCCATGCCCACGCAGCCGCTGGGCTGGTTCAAGAAGCCCATTGCCAAGGTGGAAGACCTCAAGGGCCTGAAGTACCGCACCGTGGGCCTGGCGGTGGACGTGTTCACCGAGCTGGGCGCGGCGGTGAACCCGCTGCCCGGTGGTGAGATCGTGCCAGCGCTGGACCGCGGCCTGATCGACGCGGCCGAGTTCAACAACGCCAGCTCCGACCGCGTGCTGGGCTTTGCCGACGTGGCCAAGAACTGCATGCTGCAGAGCTTCCACCAGAGCGGCGAGCAGTTCGAGATCCTGTTCAACGGCCCCAAGTACAACGGCCTGCCGGCCGAGCTGAAGAAGGCCATCGACGTGGCCGTGGAAGCCGCCAGCGCCGACATGAGCTGGAAGGCCATCGAGCGCAACTCGAAGGACTACGCCGAGCTGAAGAAGGCCGGCGTGAACTTCTACAAGACGCCCGACGCCATCCTGCGCGCCCAGCTGGACGCCTGGGACAAGGTGATCGCCAAGAAGTCCGGCGAGAACCCGCTGTTCAAGAAGGTGCTCGACAGCCAGAAGGCCTACGCCCAGCGCGTGATCCCCTGGCAGAACGACTACATGGTCGACTTCAAGATGGCCTACAACCACTACTTCGGCCGCCGCTGACGCCCGCACCCGCGGGCCGGACGGGCCACCGCTTGCCGCTGCGCGCGGCCGGTGGCCCGTGTGCCGTTTCCCACAGGCCCGCACGGCATGCCTCACCGCCCCACACGGTGACCTCGCCCACCCACCCGGCCCCTGGCCGCGCCCCCCATGCAGAAGCTGCTGCTTGCCGTTGACCGGCTGTCCACCTGGATCGGCCAGTTCTTCGCCTGGTCCATCGTGCTGCTCACGCTGGGCATCTCGTGGGAGGTGTTCAGCCGCTATGTGCTGAACAACCCGCACGACTGGGCGCTCAACGGCCAGATCATGCTGTACGGCACGCTGTTCATGATGGCCGGCGCCTACACCCTGGCCAAGGCCGGCCATGTGCGCGGCGATGTGCTCTACGGCTTCTTCCAGCCGCGCACCCAGGCCGGCATCGACCTGCTGCTGTACCTGGTGTTCTTCCTGCCCGGCATCGTGGCGCTGACCTGGGCCGGATGGACCTACGCGAATGAATCGCTGGCCATCCGCGAGAAGACCTTCTCGGCCACGCCGCTGCCGCTGTACCCGTTCAAGTTCATCATCCCGCTGGCCGGTGGGATGCTGCTGCTGCAGGGCGTGGTGGAGATCGTGCGCTGCGTGGCCTGCCTGAAGACCGGCGAGTGGCCATCGCGTGAGCAGGACGTGGAAGAGGTGGACGTCGACAAGCTCAAGCAGATGGTGCACGTGAAGGACGAGGACATCGCCGCACTGGACCGCTTTGTCACCGGCGCCGCCCCCGCTGCGCAGGAGAAGGCCCGATGAAGCTGCGCAAGGAACTCTGGTTCGGCTTCACGCTGATGGGGCTGATCATGGCTGGTGCGGCCGCCATGATGCTGAGCGCCGACCAGCTCACCAACGGCCACTACGGCCTGCTGATGCTGGCGCTGGTGGTGGTGGCCATCATGCTGGGCTTTCCCACGGCGTTCACGCTGATGGGCATGGGCATGCTGTTCGCCTTCTTCGCCTACCACTCGGGCGGGCAGACGGTGGGTGGCGCGGTGACGCAGACGCTGGACCTGATGGTGCAGCGCGCCTTTGCGGTGATGGGCAACGACGTGCTCATCTCGATCCCGCTGTTCGTCTTCATGGGCTACCTGGTGGAGCGGGCCAACCTGATCGAGCGCCTGTTCCGCAGCCTGCACCTGGCGCTGGCGCGGGTGCCGGGCTCGCTGGCGGTGGCCACGCTGTTCACCTGCGCGGTGTTTGCCACCGCCACCGGCATCGTCGGCGCGGTGGTCACGCTGATGGGCCTGCTGGCGCTGCCGCAGATGCTGCGCGGCGGCTACGACGTGCGCATCTCGGCCGGCGCCATCACCGCCGGCGGCTGCCTGGGCATCCTGATCCCGCCGTCGGTGATGCTGATCGTCTACGGCGCCACCGCCGGGGTGTCGGTGGTGCAGCTGTATGCCGGCGCCTTCTTCCCCGGCCTGATGCTGGCCGGCCTGTACATCGTCTACGTGGTGGTGCTAGCCAAGCTCAAGCCCGCGCTGATGCCGCCGCTGAGCGCCGCCGAGCGCCTGGTGCCGCTGCCCCCGCTGAGCGAAGACCTGGCCCGCGCCTTCAGCCCGCTGGCGCTGCCCGCGCTGCTGCGCGCGCTGGCCGGCCCGCGCAACGCCAAGGTGCCCATGGGCCTGCTGCTGCGCGAGCTGCTGGTGGCCCTGCTGCCCGCGCTGGTGTTTGCGCTGGCCACCGGCCTGGCCTGGCACCTGAACACCAGCCCCAGCGACGACAGCAACGCGCCGGCCGCGGTGCAGCGCGGCGGCGTGGCCGAGCCGCCGGGGGCCAGCGCCGGTGTGCAAGAACCGCCGGGGGCCGCAGACGGCGTGAAGGAACCCCCGGGCGCCGCCACCGGCGTGCAGGAGCCGCCTGGCGCGTCCACCAGCCTGCGCGAGCCGCCCACCAGCGGCGGTCTGCAAGAGCCCCCTGGCAGCAGCAGCAACACCAGCAGCAGCGGTCTGCAGGAGCCCCCCGGCGCCGCCGGAGGTGGCCTGAAGGAGCCGCCCGGATCGGCCGGCGGTGGTCTGCAGGAACCCCCGGGCGCCGCACCCGGCGGCCTGGCCGAGCCTCCTGGCGCCACCAGCGGCGTGCGTGAACCCCCCGGCGCCAGCGGCGGCACGCTGGCCAGCCCGGCCGGTGCGGCCGCGGCTGATGCCCCGCGCACACGCACCCCCGCCACCCAGGGCTTCTGGATCGGCACCGGCGTGGGCGCGGTGGCGCTGGTGGCGCTGTACGCGCTGCTCAGCTTCCAGCGGCTGGAAGTGTTCAAGATGCTGCTCAGCAGCTTCTTCCCGCTGCTGGTGCTGATCCTGGCCGTGCTGGGCTCCATCGTCTTCGGCCTGGCCACACCCACCGAGGCCGCCGCGGTGGGCGCCTTCGGCGGCTTCCTGCTGGCCGTGGCCTACCGGCAGTTCACCTTTGGCGTGCTGAAGGAATCGGTGTTCCTGACCGCCAAGACCAGCGCGATGGTGTGCTGGCTCTTCGTCGGCTCGGCCATCTTCTCGGCGGCGTTCGCGCTGCTGGGCGGGCAGGAGCTGGTGGAGCAGTGGGTGATGTCGATGAACCTGACCAAGACCCAGTTCCTGGTGCTGAGTCAGGTGATCATCTTCCTGCTGGGCTGGCCGCTGGAGTGGACCGAGATCATCGTGATCTTCATGCCCATCTTCATCCCGCTGCTCGACAACTTCGGCGTCGACCCGCTGTTCTTCGGCCTGCTGGTGGCGCTGAACCTGCAGACCGCCTTCCTCAGCCCCCCGGTGGCCATGGCCGCCTTCTACCTGAAGGGCGTCAGCCCGCCCCACGTCACCCTGAACCAGATCTTCGCCGGCATGCTGCCCTTCATGGGCATCCAGGTGGTGGCGATCGTGCTGCTGTACCTGTTCCCGGGGATTGGGTTGTGGTTGCCGGAGGTGTTGTATGGGAGGTGAGGGGGAGAGGGGAGGGGTGGCCTCGCAACTGAAGTGGTCCTGCGGAGCCCGCTGACTAGGTCAGTAAGTTGACGCCATTCAGAAACGAAACTTTTCTTCCGCAGAGTTCAGTATCGATGGCAACCGTGCAGCACCGAAGCGGAGAAGGCGGTCTGAGCCCTCGTCGAATTATGATCCTGCTCCATAATTGAGACTGACACCCAACAAGTAGACTTTCTGAGCGCCCAATTCACCAAGTTACCCAATTCGACGGGATGGCCATAGCATCAAGAATAACTAACTGACGCCTTCTAGCTTTGGCATACTGCTCGCCATAAGCTATTGCAAGTTGCTCACTCGGAAATATTCTCAGTGTCGTTCGTGCTGTGACCGCGGGTGGCTGAACCCGCTCCTTTTTTACAAGGAATTTAGGAGCCCGACTTCGTGGATCAACAAAAACCATCTCGATATCGCTGTGAAGCAGCTGAGGCCGCCCACCCTGTCCGGCCCCTTCCTTTGCATTTACCAAGGCTCCCGAGTGAGAAAGTAGTAAATCGAATGCAAGACAAATCGCCAGCGATGATCTAACCGAGTCCTGAAGGTCTGCGTAAAGGACCTGGCCAGTCAACGCATGAGCAGAAGAGTGTCGTCTCTTTTTAATGGAAGAAAATTCAGCCTCCGCGTCGAGTATGGCGATACCGAACCTAGCCGTTAGCGATGTCAGTTGGCTCCACGGATCATTTACCCCAAAGGACCTGAGAATTTCCTTAACATCGTTCTCGGCAATGTTAGAAGCAGAGTAACCAAACGAATGATCTGAGAGGTTCTGCACATTGGTTAACGCGCTGGATATAGGAACCAAATTCGCTACGAGCCACGATATCTTGTCTGCAACCGGCTGAAGCTTCAGCCTAAAACGGACACCATCAAGGGCACCAATGGTAGTTGCCTTTTGAAGCGCCGGAGACAGGTCAGAGAATACAAGTGACGGATTATCAAACGAGCGCAAGACCTCGCCTGTGCGCTCCCTAATGAATGTCTCGACAGTCGAGAAGATTAGCACTGCCAACCCCTGCCGCAACATCCGCGCTCGAGCATTGTGAGCAAGACCATTAGGCACTGTGTCTACAAGCGCAGGGTCATTAAGGCAGTCCTTCAGAACTGCCAATGTCTCCAGCAGAGAGGCTCTTGCACCCATGGTGATGTCAAAGCGCCTTGAGAAGCTCGGTTACCGCCTTTATTCGAGTACGCACGAAGGATGGAGTATTTGTCCCTTGTCGAACAGATTTCTCGAATACTGGATCAGTAAAAAGAGCTGCTGTGCGCTTCACGGCAGTCGCCGATTTTCTGATCGATTTTTCTAGTTGTGAATCGTTCAGCTCCCCAATTGCCAACATCTCCGCATCGTACATGCCCGCAAGAAACTGCGAGCGCCACCCAGTCCCTGTGTGGCGCTTAAAGGCGTGTTCGCCCCATATACTTTGACAACCGTTAAGGGATCTCAGGAAATCTCGTCGTAGGGACTTAATCTGTGCAGGTTTGCTGTGCTGGTTTTTTATCATGTAGCCATCCAACTCCCCTCGCAGGCTACCGGAGAAGCTTTGCCACGAACTCCTGAGCGCAAAATAGCGCAAAACATACTCAGCGTCCTCCATATTCTTGTACGCGGGTGAGTTGCTAGAAATTATCTTGAGTTGCTCACGCAAGAACTGCGAGTCCGACAAATCGAAGACGAGATCACTTAGCGCTCCTCGATAAGCAACCTTCCGAAGTTCCTGTGGAAGCATTGGCTCCCCACCTCGGTTAAGGCGGGTGAAGACCTCGAACTTCAAGGTAGGATCTGATTGCTTAAGCAGAGTGACGACACGCACATATGGACGAATATTGAGTGAATTCTGAAGTGCCTCGGGCAGAGTGGCGAAAGTTCGGCCTTCAAGTTCGACGAACTTCTCGAGATCGCGTAATTCAAGGTTCTCTGCCATGAATGCCCGAATGGCTGTAAGTCGTTGCTTACCGTCGACTACAGAGTATTTACCGTATTCATCTTCGGCAAGATAAATAGGCGGCACCGGAACATTAAGCAGGAAGGATTCGATAAGTCCGGACTGTTTGTCAGGTGACCATCTTTCCCGACGTTGGAAATCAGGGTCTAGGTTGATTGCCGCCTCGCCTCCTTCGCGCGGAGACATCATTCCCGACAGGGAACCTAACGAGAGGTCCGCTGTTTGGTAGACCAGGCTATCTTGTGCAAGCAGGAACCGCCTGAGGATCTTTTCATTTTGGACGTTGGAGCCTTGCTGTGCCGGAGATACTACTTTGCTTGGCATTTTTTCCCCAGTAATTCGCTATGTTGAGCATCACCCGAATGGAGCATATGCGAGACATGCGGGACAGTCTAGCCACTCAGCCCCAACCTAGCCTGCCTATTGCACGGCTCTTGTTGGTATCCTAACTCCGAAATCATCGCCGACTCACTGCTACCGGGATGTCCGCTGTTGCCACTGACTTGTACGGATTGCCCGCCGGACGATAGCGTTAGTGAGCAGCATGCAGGATTGGATTCCGCTTAGCGGGACAGCTACGTTTCCGTACGCGATCCCTGTTGCAAGCTGCTGTGGCATAGCAAGGGCCCCTAACTGCCACCGAAATTACCTGTCGCGGTAATCGCCTGGCATGACTCTTCCGTCACCCGGTTCAGCCCCACCGTACACCCCCACGGACACACCATCATCGCCACCCCCGCCCCGAAGTCCGTGCGCATCGGTCCTCGGTGCAGCCGCGCCCCTCGGCGCTGCAGTTCCTGCACCGCCACATCCAGATCGTCCACTTCCCAGTAAACGGTGGTGCCGCCAATGCCACCTGGGCACTTGGCGTCCGCCGGGTGAAAGCCCAGCACCACGCCGCCCGGGCCGCGGACGAAGGCGAATTGGGGGTTCTCGTGGCCGACCGTGCTGCCCAGCAAATCGGCCCACCAGGCGGCGGCGGCGTCGATGTCGGCCACGAAGAAGATGACCGACTCGACGGCGCGCAGCATCAAGGTGTGGCGGTCTTGGCGCGCACCCGGTTGACCATGAACTGGGCGGCCTGCAGCAGGTGGCTGCGCACCAGGGCTTCGGCGCGGTCGCCGTTGCCGGTGGCGATGGCGTCCAGGATTTCGGCGTGCTGGTCCCAGATGTCGCGCGGCTTTTCGTCGCGGATCAGCACCTCGCCCATCACGCGCTGGGTGTAGGTGAGGTGGGTTTCCAGGGCCGGGGCGATCAGCGGGTTGCCGGACAGGCCGTAGATGAACTCGTGGAACTTCATGTCGGCGGCGATGAGCTTGGCCACCGAGCCGGCGGCCACGGCCTTGCGGCCGGCCTCGATCAGCGCGGGGCCGGCCTTGGCGGCGCGCTCGGCGCCCAGCTCGGCGGCGCGGCGGGCGGCCAGGCCTTCGATGGCGGCGCGGATGTCGTACATGTGCTGCACGTGGTTGGGGTCCAGCGGCGCCACCAGCAGGCCGCGGCCAGGGGCGTCCTGCAGCACGCCCTGGTTGCGCAGCAGCACCAGCGCCTGCTGCACCGGCTGGCGCGACACGCCCAGCGCCTGCGCCAGCTGCTCCTGGATGATGCGGTCGCCGGGAGCGAAATGGCCGGCGGCGATTTCCTCGAGGATGGCGTCGCGCACCTGCTCGACAAGGTTGGGCTGGGTGGTCAGGGGCTTCATGTTGAATGCCGAATCCGGAATGCCACGCCAGTGTAGCGGTCTGCCCCCATCACGGGTGCGTGTCGCGGCTCAGGCGGCCTGCGGCGTGCGCAGCAGGCGGTGCAGGATCTTGCCGGTGGCCGTGCGGGGCATTTGCTCTTCGCTGACGAAGCGCACGGTCTGCGGCCGCTTGTAGCCGGCCATGCGCGGGCGGCACCAGTCCAGCAGTTCGGCCTCGGTGAGGGCGGCGCCCTGGTGCAGCACCACCACGGCGTGCACGGCCTCGCCCCACTTGTCGTGCGGCACGCCCACCACGGCGATGTCCTTGATGGCGGGGTGCGCGCCCAGCACGCTTTCCACCTCTGAAGGGTAGACGTTCTCGCCGCCGCTGATGATCATGTTGCTCTTGCGGTCGACCAGGTGGATGTAGCCGTCGGCGTCGCGGCGGGCCATGTCGCCGACCGAACACCAGGGGCCGCGGAACGCTTCCGCCGTCTTCTCGGGGTTCTTCCAGTAGCCGTCGAAGACATAGGCGGTGCGCGAGAAGAGCTCGCCCACCTCGCCGTCGGGCACCTCGTGGCCGTCGGCGTCGAGCAGGCGGATGGCGCCCGAGCCGGCCCACTCGCGGCCCACCGAGCCCAGGCGGTCGATCTGCTCCTCGGGGCGCAGCAGCGTCACCCAGCCGGCCTCGGTGCTGCCGTACAGCTCATACAACTGGCCGTTGCGGAAGTGGTCCAGGATGGCCAGCTTGGTGTCCTTGCGCGCCGGGGCGGACGAGATCATCAGCTTCTCCACCCGGCTCACGTCGTGGCGCGCCTTCACCTCGGGTGGCAGGCCCAGCATCATGATGTAGTGGGTGGGCACCAGCGAGGTGAAGGTGATGCGCTCGCGCGCCAGCGTGGCCAGCAGGGCCTCGGGGTCGAAGCTGCGGCGGTCGTCGATCACGCAGGTGGCGCCCAGGTGGGCGAAGGTGTGGCTGAAGTACAGCGAGTTGGCGTGGCACATGGGCATCACCAGCAGCGCGGTGTCGTCGCGGGTGAAGCGCATCTCCAGCGCGGTGGCCAGCGCGATCAGCGTGCTGCCCTCGTGGCTGCGGATCGCGCCCTTGGGCTTGCCGGTGGTGCCCGAGGTGTACATCAGCGCGCTGGGGTCGCCCGGGGTCACGGGCCCGGTGGGGGCAGCGGGGCGGGCGGCGTCGATCAGGCCCTCGTAGCTGCGCCAGCCGGCGGGCAGGGTGGGGCCGAAGGCGACGTAGCCGTCGGCCGGCACCGGCAGCTCGGCGCGCACGGCGTCCACCCGGTCGGTCAGCTCGTCCTGGGCGATCAGCGCGCGGGCCTCGGCGTGCTGCACGATGTAGGCGATCTCGGGCGCGGTGAGGCGGAAGTTGATGGGCACCGCCACCAGGCCGGCAGCGGCCAGGCCGGCGTACAGCTCCATCCACTCGGCGCTGTTGTAGGCCAGCAGGGCCACGCGATCGCCCTTGGCCAGGCCCAGGCCCCGCAGGCCGTTGGCCAGGCGGCAGGCGCGTTCGTGCCACTGGGCGTAGCTCAGGCTGCGGCGCGAATCGCGCACGGCCAGCTTGTGGGGGGTGAGGCGGGCATGGGCGGCCACGGCGTCGGCCAGGGTCAGCAGGTGGTTCATGGGCTTCTCCGTCGAGATGGCGCCGATTTTAGAATGCTGAATTCAGAATGCATTCGGGGAATCCCTGTCTTTTGTACTCTGAATTCAGAGTGCTACAGTCCGGGGACCGTTCCGAAGGGCCTCACCATGAGCACTCCCACCGTCACTGAAGACAGCGCCGCCGCGCTGATCGCCCGCTTCCTCAAGGCTCGCGGCGTCGACCGCGTGTTCGCGCTGTGCGGCGGCCACATCATGCCCACCTGGATGCGGCTGGACGCCGAGGGCATCCGCCTGATCGACGTGCGCGACGAGCGCGCCGCCGTCTACATGGCGCACGCCCACGCCGAGCTGACCGGCGGCCTGGGCGTGGCCCTGGTCACCGCCGGCCCGGGCGTGACCAATGCGATGACCGGCCTGGCCAACGCCCATGTGGCGCGCGCGCCGGTGCTGGTGCTGTCGGGCACGCCGCCGCGCGCGCAGGAGCACCGCGGCGCGCTGCAGGACATGGACCACTGCGCCTTCGTGGCGCCGCTCACCCGCTTCGCCCGCACCGTGCGCCAGCCCGACCTGCTGCTGAGCGCGCTGGACGAGGCCGTGGCCCGCGCGCTGGGCCAGGGCGGCGAGCCCGGCCCGGTGTTCGTGGACGTGCCGGTGGATGTGCTGCGCGCGCGGGTCTCGCCCGCGGTGCAGCTGCCCGAGCTGTTCAACCCGCCGCCCGCCACCGTGGCCGGGCCCGACCAGGCCGCGGTGCAGCGCGCGGTGGACGTGCTGTGGTCGGCCAAGCGCCCGCTGGTGATCAGCGGCCGCGGCGCGCGCCGCGCCGGGCCCGAGCTGCGTGCGCTGCTGGATCGCCTGGGCGCCGTCTACCTGGACACCGGCGAAAGCCGCGGCCTGGTGCCCGAGTCGCACCCCAGCGTGGTGGCCGCGATGCGCGGCGCGGTGATGCAGCAGGCCGACGTGGTGCTCACGCTGGGCCGGCGGCTGGACTTCCAGCTGGCCTATGGCTCGCCCGCGGTGTTTGGCGATGCCCGCTTCGTGCGCATCGCCGACTGCGCCGCCGAGCTGCGCGACAACCGCCGCGGCGCCGCCGAGATCCTGGCCGACCCGGCCGCGGCCGTGCGCGCGCTGCTGCAGGCCGCGGGCGAGCGCGCCCCCGCCACCGACCGCGCCTGGGCCGCCGGCCTGCGCGAGCAGCACGTGGCCCGCTCGACCAAGCTGCTGCAGACGATGGCCGCCGCGCCCGCCGGCAGCGACGGCCGCATGCACCCCAACCGCGTGATCGCCGCGCTGCGCGAGGCCCTGCCGGCCGACGCCGTGGTGGTGGCCGATGGCGGCGACTTCCTCAGCTTTGCCCGCGTGGGCCTGCCGGCCGACACCTACCTGGACCCGGGCTCGCTGGGCTGCATCGGCGTGGGCACGCCCTTTGGCGTGGCCGCGGCGCTGGCCTGCCCGGGCCGACGCGTGCTGGTGGCCACCGGCGATGGCTCCTTCGGCTTCAACGCGCTGGAGCTGGACACCGCTGTGCGCCACCGCGCGCCGGTGCTGGTGGTGGTGGCCAACAACGGCAGCTGGGCGATCGAGGTGCGCGATCAGCAGGAGACCCACGGCAAGGTGGTGGGCACCCAACTGCAGTTCGCCGATCATGCGATGCTGGCGCGGGCGCTGGGCGCCTATGGCGAGCGGGTGGAGCGCGCGGAAGACCTGCCCGGCGCCATCGCCCGCGCGCTCAAGGCCCTGGACCTGGGCCTGCCCGCGCTGCTGGACGTGGTGGTCACGCCCGAGGCCGTGTCGTCCGACGCCAAGTCCGGCCTGGCCTGGGTGCCCGACCTGCAACCGCTGGCCGCCTGGGACGAGGCCGAGGCGCGCTGGCGCGCCGCTTCCTGATGCTCGGCCTGACTGCTTTCAAGGACCTCCGATGATCGACTTCTCCCTCCCGCCGGCACTGGCCGAGCTGCAGGCGCGCGTGCGCCGCTTCATCGACGAGCAGGTCATCCCGCTCGAATCCGACACGCGCCAGGGCGCCCACGGCCCCGAGCCGGCGCTGCGCGACGAGCTGGTGGCGCGCGCCCGCGCCGCCGGCCTGCTGACGCCGCATGTGGCGCGCGACTTCGGCGGCCGGGACCTGGGCCATGTGGAGCGCGCGGTGGTGTTTGAAGAGGCCGGCACCTCGCTGCTGGGCCCGGTGGCGCTGAACGTGTTCGCGCCCGACGAGGGCAATATGCACCTGCTGCAGGAAGTGGCCACACCCGCGCAGCAGGAACGCTGGCTGCGCCCGATGGCCGCCGGCACGCTGCGCTCGTGCTTTGCGATGACCGAGCCGGCACCGGGCGCCGGCTCCGACCCGTCGATGCTGGCCACCACCGCCCGGGCCGACGGCGAGCACTTCGTGATCGACGGCCGCAAGTGGTTCATCACCGGCGCCGACGGCGCGGGCGTGGCCATCATCATGGCGATGGTGCCGGGGGCGGGGGCCACCATGTTCCTGGCGCCGATGGATGCGCCGGGCATCGTGCTGGAGCGCAACATGGACACGCTGGACCGCTGCTTCCCCGGCGGCCACGGCGTGCTGCGCTTCGAGGGCCTGCGCGTGCACCGCGACGACGTGCTGGGCGAGGTGGGCAAGGGCTTCCACTACGCGCAGGTGCGGCTGTCGCCGGCGCGGCTGACGCACTGCATGCGCTGGCTGGGCGCGGCGCGCCGCGCGCACGAGGTGGCCAGCGCCTATGCGCGCGAGCGCCAGGCCTTTGGCCAGGCGATCGGCCGCCACGAGGGCGTGGGCTTCATGCTGGCCGACAACGCGATGGACCTGCACCTGGCCCGCCTGACCACCTGGCAGGCCGCCTGGGTGCTGGACCAGGGCGAGCTGGGGCTGGCCGAGTCCAGCCGCGCCAAGGTCATCGTTTCGGAAGCCGTGTGGCGCGTGGCCGACCGCTGCGTGCAGGTGCTGGGCGGGCAGGGCACCACGTCGGAAACCGTGGTGGCGCGCATCTTTGCCGACATGCGCGCCTTCCGTATCTACGACGGCCCGTCCGAGGTGCACCGCTGGAGCCTGGCCAAGCGCATCATGAAGGGGCTGCCGGCGTGAGCGATCTGTTTTCTCTGGCTGGCCGCACCGCGCTGGTGACGGGTGCCTCCAGCGGCCTGGGCTGGCACTTCGCGCGCACGCTGGCCGCGGCCGGCGCGGCGGTGGCGGTGGCGGCGCGGCGCCGCGAGCGGCTGCAGGCGCTGGTCGACGAGATCGGCGCGGCCGGCGGCCAGGCCTTCGCGGTGGCGATGGACGTGACCGATGCGGCCTCGGTGCGCGACGCACTGGGCGCCGTGGCCGCCTGGCGCGCGGTGCCGGACCTGCTGGTCTGCAATGCGGGCGTGGCGGTGTCCCGGCCGCTGCTGGAGCAGACCGAGGCCGACTACGACCAGGTGCTGGACACCAACCTCAAGGGCGCCTGGCTGGTGGGCCAGGAGACCGCGCGCCGGCTGGTGGCCGCGGGCCGCGGTGGCGCCTTCATCCACATCGCCTCGATCACCGGCGAGCGGGTGGCCGGCGGGGTGGCCCCCTACTGCGCCTCGAAGGCCGCGCTGCTGCAGCTGACCCGGGCGATGGCGCTGGAGCTGGCGCCCCACGGCATCCGCGTCAATGCGCTGGCGCCGGGCTACATCGCCACCGAACTGAACCGCGACTTCCTGGCCTCCAGCGCCGGCCAGCGCCTGATGGCGCGCATCCCGCAGAAGCGCTTCGGCACCCCGGCCGATCTGGACGGCCCGCTGCTGCTGCTGGCGGGCGAGGGCGGCCGCTTCATGACCGGCAGCGTGCTGGCCGTTGATGGCGGGCACCTGGTGGGCAGCCTGTGAAGGACCCGCGATGAGCCCCGACGAACAACAGCGCCTGGCCGCCTGGCTGCGCGCGCACGTGGCCGCCTTCGACGGCGAACTGCGCCTGAGCCGGCTGGCTGGCGGCCAGTCCAACCCCACCTACCGCGTGGAGGCCGGCGCGCACCGCTGGGTGCTGCGCCGCAAGCCGCCGGGCGTGCTGCTGGCCTCGGCCCATGCGGTGGACCGCGAACACCGCGTGATGGCGGCGCTGGCCGGCCACGGCGTGCCGGTGCCGCGCATGGGGGGCCTGTGCGAGGACCCGGCGGTGATCGGCTCCACCTTCGTGGTGATGGAACATGTGGACGGCCGGGTCTTCGTGGATCCGGCGCTGCCGGGCCTGCCGCCGGCGGAGCGCGCCGCCCTCTACGCCGCGATGGCGGACGCGCTGGCCGCGATCCACCGCGTGGATGTGGCCGCCGCCGGGCTGAGCGGCCACGGCAAGCCGCAGCAGTACCTGTCGCGGCAGATCGCCCGCTGGACGCGCCAGTACCGCGACAGCCAGACCGAGGACATCGCGCCGATGGAGGCGCTGATCGACTGGCTGCCCGCCCACCTGCCCGCCGGCCTGGACGAGCACCCCGGCACGCTGGTGCACGGCGACTTCCGCCTGGACAACCTGATCTTCCACCCCACCGAGCCGCGCGTGCTGGCGGTGATCGACTGGGAGCTGTCCACGCTGGGCCATCCCTGGGCCGACCTGAGCTACCACCTGATGGCCTGGCGTGTCACGCCCGACGAGTTCCGCGGCCTCAAGGGCCACGACCTGGCCGCGCTGGGCCTGCCCGACGAGGCCGCGCACCTGGCGCGCTACCTGGGCGGCCGGCCCGGCCCCGATGCAGCGACGATGGACTGGCTGATGGCCTTCAACATGTTCCGCATGGCGGCCATCCTGCAGGGCATCCTGGCGCGCGCGCGCCAGGGCAATGCCGCCGCGGCCGACGCCGAGGCCACCGGCGCCCGCGCGCGCCGCATGGCCGAGGCCGGCTGGCGCCAGGTGCGCGGCTGATGCAGGCCATCCTGACCGTCACCACGCCCTTCTTCGGGCTGGTGCTGCTGGGCTGGCTGATGGCGCGCCGCGGGCTGCTGGCTCTGGAGGCCATTCCCGGCCTGAACGGCTTCGTGCTGTTCTTCGCCCTGCCCTGCATGCTGCTGCGCTTCAGCGCGATCACGCCGATCGCCCAGCTGCTGGACGGTGCGGTGGTGGCGGTCTACCTGGGCTGCGCGGCGCTGATGAGCGTGCTGGCGGTGGCACTGGCCCGGCTGCAGGGGCAGCGCTGGCCGGATGCCGCCTTCGGCACGCTGCTGGCGGTGTTCCCCAACAGCGGCTTCATGGGCGTGCCGCTGCTGGTGGCGCTGCTGGGCCCGCGCGCCGCGGCGCCGTCGATCGTGGCGCTGGCGCTGGACATGGTGCTGACCAGCTCGCTGTGCATCGCGCTGTCGCAGCTGGGCCACCCGGGCGGCGTGCGCCCGGCGCTGGCGCGCGCGCTGCGCGGCATGGCGGTCAACCCGCTGCCCTGGGCGATCGCGGGCGGCACGCTGCTGTCGGCGCTGGGCTGGCGGCCGCCCACGCCGGTGTGGCGCATCGTCGAGCTGCTGGCCGACGCCGCGTCGCCGGTGGCGCTGTTCGCGCTGGGCGGCATGCTGGCGCGCGGGCCGATGCAGCGCGCGCCGGGCGCGCCGCGACCCCCGGCCGCCTGGGACATCGTGGCGCTCAAGCTGATCGTCCACCCGCTGGTGGTGCTGGCCGCCGGCGGTGCCGCGCGCGCCGCCGGGCTGCCGCTGGACCCGTTCGCCGCGGTGGTGCTGGTGCTGGTGGCCGCGCTGCCCAGCGCCAGCTACGTGCCCATCCTGGCCGAGCGCTATGGCGCCGAGCCGGGGCGGCTGGCGCAGGTGGTGCTACTCAGCACCGTGGGCGCCTTCGCCAGCTTTGCGCTGGCGGTGGCGGCGCTGCAGCCGGGCGCGGGGCCCTGACAGGCGAGGTGCATCCAGACGGGCGCCTCAGGCGTATGCCACGATGCGCCGCGTGGCGCGTTTCCGGAGCCCCTGCATGCCGCCCACCGCCCGTTCCCCGCTCGCCAACGCACGAACCGTGGCGCCGCTGCTGCGGCTGTGGCGCGGTGCGCGATGGGTGGCCGGGCTGGCGGTGCTGGCCGTCCTGCTGTGGGCGCTGGCACTGGTGGCGCTGTGGTTCGGCCAGGAGCGGCTGCTGTTCCACCCGGTGCCGCTGGCCGACTCGGAGCCGCTGTCGCGCGAGGCCGATGTCAGCGAGCGCTTTGTGGACGTGCCCGGCGCGCGGCTGTCGGTGCTGGAGCTGCGCCGGCCGCGGCCGGAGGGCGTGGTCTTCTTCCTGCACGGCAACAGTGGCCACCTGAAGGAGTGGTTCACCGACGGCGGCCCCTACCGCCGCGCCAACCTGGACCTGGTGATGATGGACTACCGCGGCTTTGGCAAGAGCAGCGGGCGCATCGAATCGCAGGCACAGCTGCAGGCCGATGTCGAGGCGGTGTGGCAGTCGGTGGCGGCGCGCTATGCGGGGCTGCGGGTGATCGTCTACGGCCGCTCGCTGGGCACCGGACTGGCGGCGGCCTGGGCGGCCCGGCACCAGCCGGCGCTGACCATCCTGGTGTCGCCCTACGAGAGCATGCAGGCGCTGGCCGCGCAGCACTACCCCTGGGTGCCCTCGGCCCTGCTGCGCTACCCGCTGCGCAGCGACCAGGCGCTGGCGCAGGTGCGCTCGCCGGTGCTGCTGGTGCATGGAGACCAGGACCGGCTGATCCCGCTGGCGCACAGCCAGGCGCTGGCGCGGCAGGCACCGCAGGCACGGCTGGTGGTGATCCCGGGTGCGGCGCACGACGATGTGCACCGCTTTGCCAGCTACCAGGCGGTGCTGGCGCGGGCCTTGTCTGCGCCCTCGGCGGGGCGCTAGACGACCCGCCAGGCGGCGGCCCGGCCGGCGCGATCAACCCGGAGCGCAGCCGGGTCATTTTCTGAATTTTCACAAATTTCTGAAAATTCAAGCAGACTTGCCGCATGTCAAATCTGTCGCCCCTGGTCCGCAGCTTCGTGTCCCACTTCGGCGAGATGGGCAGCCGCTGGGGCATCAACCGCACGGTCGGCCAGATCTATGCGCTGATCTATGTGTCGCAGCGGCCGCTGAACGCCGACGAGATCGGTGAGCAGCTGGAGTTCAGCCGCAGCAACGTCAGCATGGGCCTGAAGGAGTTGCAGTCCTGGCGCCTGGTGCGGCTGCGCCACCTGCCCGGTGACCGGCGCGAGTACTTCGAGGCCCCGGGCGACGCCTGGGAGGTGTTCCGCACGCTGGCCGAGGAGCGCCGCCGCCGCGAGATCGAGCCCACGCTGTCGATGCTGCGCAATGCGCTGCTGGAAGAGCCCACCACCGACGAGGACCGCCACGCCCAGCAGCGCATGAAGGGCATGCACGACCTGATCGAGCTGATGACCACCTGGTTCGACGACGTGCAGAAGCTGGACGCTGCCACGCTGGGCCAGCTGATGAAGATGGGCGCCCAGGTGCAGCGCGTGCTGGCGCTGAAGGACCGGCTCAAGGGCAAGGCCCGCGGCAACGACTGAACCTCACAGAGGATTCCCCATGGACGCCCTGCTTCTGGCGCGCATGCAGTTTGCCGCCAACATCACCTTCCACATCCTGTTTCCCACCATCAGCATCGCGCTGTGCTGGGTGCTGCTGTTCTTCCGCCTGCGCTGGCTGCGCACCCAGGACAGCGCCTGGCTGGGCGCCTACCGCTTCTGGACCAAGGTGTTCGCGCTGACCTTTGCGCTGGGCGTGGTCAGCGGCATCGTGATGAGCTTCCAGTTCGGCACCAACTGGCCGGGCTTCATGGAGCGCGCCGGCAACGTGGCCGGGCCGCTGCTGGGCTACGAGGTGCTGACCGCCTTCTTCCTGGAAGCCACCTTCCTGGGCGTGATGCTGTTCGGCCACGGCCGGGTCAGCGAGCGGGTGCACCTGCTGGCCACCGCCCTGGTGGCCTTTGGCACCACGATGAGCGCCTTCTGGATCCTGGCACTGAACTCCTGGATGCAGACGCCGGCCGGGGTGGAACTGCGCGACGGCGCGTTCTTCGTGACCAGCTGGTGGGAGGTGATCTTCAACCCCAGCTTCCCCTACCGGCTGACCCACATGCTGCTGGCCAGCGGGCTGACGGTGGCCTTCCTGCTGAGCGGCCTGAGCGCCTGGCAGCTGCTGCGCCGCCAGGCCAACGCCAGCACGCCCAAGGTGCTGCGCGTGGGCCTGACGCTGGGCGCGGTGCTGATCCCGCTGCAGATCGCCGCGGGTGACCTGCACGGCCTGAACACGCTGGAACACCAGCCCGCCAAGCTGGCCGCCATGGAGGGCGTGTGGCGCACCGAGCGCGGCGCGCCGCTGCTGCTGTTCGCCTGGCCGGACGAGGCCGCGCGCGAGAACCGCTACGCCGTGGGCATTCCCAAGGGCGCCAGCCTGATCCTGCGCCACAGCACCGATGGTGAAATCCGCGGGCTGGCAGAGTTCGAGGGCGCCCACCCGCCGGTGGCGCCGGTGTTCTGGGCCTTCCGGGTGATGGTGGGCATGGGCTTGCTGATGCTGGGCTTCAGCTGGGCAGGGCTGTGGCTCTACCGGCGCCGCGCCTGGGTGGCCGAGCGCCTGCCGCGGCCGCTGCTGTGGGGCCTGAGCGGCATGGCCTTCAGTGGCTGGGTGGCCACGGTGGCGGGCTGGTACGTCACCGAGATCGGCCGCCAGCCCTTCATCGTCTATGGCCTGCTGCGCACATCGGAGGTGGCCAGCCAGGTGCCGCCGCCGCAGATCGCGCTGACGCTGGCGATGTACCTGACGCTGTATGCCGCGCTGCTGGTGTCGTATGTGGCGGTGCTGCTGCACATGGCCGGCAAGGGCGAAGCCGCGCTGGCGCCGCCGCGGCGGCCCGGGCAGCCTGGCCTGGAGGTGAACGCATGAACTGGGACACGCTGCTGCCCGTGGTCTTCCTGGGCCTGATGGGCGTGGCCATGCTGGCCTATGTGGTGCTGGACGGCTACGACCTGGGCGTGGGCATGCTGCTGCCGCGCGCCACGCCCACCGAGCGCGACACGATGATCGCCAGCATCGGCCCGTTCTGGGACGCCAACGAGACCTGGCTGGTGCTGGGCGTGGGCATCCTGCTGATCGCCTTTCCGAAGGCGCATGGCATGGTGCTGCAGGCGCTGTACCTGCCGGTGGCGCTGATGCTGGTGGGTCTGGTGCTGCGTGGCGTGGCCTTTGACTTCCGCGCCAAGGCGCAGGACCCCTGGAAGCCGGCCTGGAACGCCGCCTTCTTCGCCGGCAGCGCACTGGCCGCCGCCACCCAGGGCTGGATGCTGGGCCGCTACATCACCGGCCTGAGCGACACCACGCTGTCCACGCTGTTCGCCGCGGCCATCGCGCTGCTGCTGCCGGCCGCCTATGTGCTGCTGGGCGCCGCCTGGCTGATCCTGAAGACCGAGGGTGAGTTGCAGCGCCGCGCGGTGGTCTGGGCCAAGATCGCCTGGCCGCCAGTGGTGCTGGGCATGGGCCTGGTGTCGCTGGCCACGCCGCTGGTCAGCCCCACGGTGCGCGCGCGCTGGTTCGCGATGCCCGAGCTGATCGCGCTGCTGCCGATTCCGCTGATCACGCTGGTCGCGCTGGTGGCCGCCCGCGTGGTGCTGAACAGCCGCCTGGTGCTGGACCGCCTGGCCTGGCTGCCGTTCGCCGCCACGGTGGCGGTGTTCGGCCTGGGCGCCACCGGCCTGGCCTACAGCCTGTTCCCCTACGTGGTGATGGACCGGCTGACGGTGTGGCAGGCGGCCAGCGCGACCGAGTCGCTGGCGGTGATCGCCATCGGCTGTGCGATCACCGTGCCGGCCATCGCGGGCTACACGGTGTTCTCGTACCGCGTGTTCCGCGGCAAGGCCCGGGCGCTGAGCTACGCCTGACGGGGTCCTGGCCGATCAGGCCTTGACCTCCACCACCGGCTGGAAGCCGCCGAAGATCATCCGCTTGCCGTCAAACGGCATCGGCGGGTTGTCCGGGTTGTTCGGGTCCATCCGCGGGTCCTCGATCATCTTCTTCATGCCGGCGTCGCGGGTGGCCTTGTCGGGCCACTCCACCCATGAAAAGGCCACGGTTTCGTCGGCCGTGGCCTGAACGGCGCGGCGGAAATCGGTGAGCTTTCCGTCGGGGACGTCGTCGCCCCAGCACTCCATCACGCGCAGCGCGCCCAGCTCCAGGAACAGGGCGTCGAAGTGCTGGGCATGGTCGATGAAGGCCTGCCGGTTCGCGGTGGGCACCGCGATCACGAAGCCGTCGATGTAGGACATGGCTGAACTCCTGGGAAGGGTGGATCGGCGGGCGCGCTCAGACGACGGCGCCACGGGATTCTCGACGAACAAGCCGGCGCCGGATCGACACCGCCGGAGCGCCGCGCCGCGCTGACCGCGCGACCCTCCCCGGGGCCTGGGCGCAGGCAGCGATGGGCGCGACAAATTGACATTCTGAATTCAGTATGCACCGGGATTACCCCAAATGCAGAACTCTGAATTCAGAGTACATTGGCCGCACTCACCCGAGGATCTGCCCATGAACCGCCCCGACTCCCCCGCTCCCGCCTGCGGCTGCTGTGGCCAGCCGCCGGTCGATGCCAGCCGCCGCCGCGTCATCCGCATCGCCTCGGCCAGCCTGGCTGCACCGCTGGCCATGGCGGCCCTGCCGGCCGCCGCCGCGGCCGCCGGCGACCGCCTGGTGGAAGAAGACGCCGAGGGCGCGCCGCAGCCGCTGCGCCTGTCCGACCTGAAGCCCGGCAAGCCGCTGGTGGCCTGGCCGCTGGACACGCAGCGCGGCGCCCCGCGCGACGAGACCCGGCTGAACAAGATCGTGCTGATCCGCCTGACCGAGGCCGAGATGGCCGCTGACACCCGCGCCCGTGCGGCCGGCGGCGTGCTGGCCTATTCCGCCGTCTGCACCCACCAGGGCTGCGACGTGAAGACCTGGCTCTCGAAGGAGAAGGCCCTGGTCTGCTACTGCCACTCGTCGAAGTTCGCGCTGCTTGATGGCGGCGCGGTCGTCGGCGGGCCGGCCACCCGCGCGCTGCCCGCCGTGCCACTGCGCCTGGAGGGCGATCAGCTGGTGATCGCCGGCGCCTTCACAGCCCCACCCGGCGGCGCACCCGCCTGAGGCCTTCGCTTTCCCACACACCACCCAGGAGACAAACGATGAACCCCACCCTGCGCCCGCTCACCGCCGCGCTGATCGCCCTCACGCTGGCCACGCCCGCGGCCTTCGCGCTGGGCCCCTATGCCCCCGTCACCGACGCCCGCCTGGCCAACCCCGAGCCG
The DNA here is from genome assembly GCF_018069845.1 of Ideonella alba. NCBI lineage: Bacteria > Pseudomonadati > Pseudomonadota > Betaproteobacteria > Burkholderiales > Sphaerotilaceae > Ideonella > Ideonella alba. Next base: position 80,083 of record NZ_JAGQDD010000013.1, on the reverse strand, counting down.
GCCAACTGGCTGCAGTACCGCGGCAATTACGGCGGCTGGGGCTACAGCCCGCTGGAGCAGATCCACACCGGCAACGTCGGCAAGCTCAAGCTGGCCTGGTCGCTGGCCACGGGCCAGACCGAGGGCCACCAGTCGCCGCCGATCGTCAACAACGGCTACATGTTCGTCACCACGCCCGGTGCGCAGGTGATTGCGCTGGACGCCGCCAGCGGCGCCGAGCTGTGGCGCTGGAAGAAGGAGCTGCCCGGTGACCTGATGCAGTTGCACCCCACCAACCGCGGTGTGGCGCTGTACGGCGACAAGGTCTATGTGGCCACGGTGGACGCGCAGCTGGTGGCGCTGGACGCCAAGACCGGCAAGCAGGTCTGGGCCGCCCAGGTGGGCGACACCAAGGCCCTGCAGTACATCACGCTGGCGCCGCTGGCGGCCAAGGGCAAGATCATGGTGGGTTCGTCGGGCGGCGAGACCGGCGTGCGCGGCTTCGTCGCCGCCTTCGACGCCGCCACCGGCAAGGAAGCCTGGCGCACCTTCACCACGGCCGCTCCGGGCGAGCCCGGCGGCGACACCTGGCCCGGCGACACCCACAAGAACGGCGGCGGCAGCATCTGGATCACCGGCAGCTACGACGCCGCCACCAACCTGGCCTACTGGGGCACCGGCAACCCCGCCCCCTGGCCCACCGAGGGCCGCAAGGGCGACAACCTCTACACCACCAGCGCCATCGCGCTGGACGTGGACACCGGTGCCATCAAGGGCCACCACCAGTACCACCACAACGACGCCTGGGACTGGGACGAGGTCAGCGCGCCGGTGCTGATCGACACCGAGGTCAAGGGCCGCAAGGTCAAGGCCGCGATCCACGCCGGCCGCAACGGCTACCTGTGGATGCTGGAGCGCAAGGAGGGCGGCAAGATCGGCTTCATCGACGCCCAGCCCTACGTCTACAACAACGTCTTCACCGGCATCGACAAGACCACCGGCCGGCCCAGCTACGACGAGAGCAAGCGCCCGGGCATGGGCAAGGCGGTGGGGTTCTGCCCCTCGCTGTGGGGTGGCAAGGACTGGCCGCCGGAAGCCTGGAACCCCAAGACCGGCCTGTTCTACATCCCGGCCAACAACAACCTGTGCGCCGAACTGCCCGCCGCCGAACCCGGCAAGTACAAGAAGGGTGACCTCTATATCGGCTACCCGATCGAGGGCGTGCTGGGCAGCCTGCGCTACAAGGACGGCCAGAAGCCCAGCACCATCGGCGAACTGCAGGCCTGGGACCTGAAGACCGGCAAGCAGGTCTGGGTCCACAAGTTCGACACCCACCTCTGGGCCCCGCTGCTGACCACCGGCGGCAAGCTGGTCTTCGCCGGCGGCACCAACGACCGCCAGTTCCGCGCCTTCGACGCCAGCAACGGCCAGTTGCTGTGGCAGTACGCGATGCCTTCGGGCGTGACCGCCGTGCCCACCTCCTTCGAGGTGAATGGCGAGCAGTTCATCGCCGTGCAGGCCGGCTGGGGCGTCGACGCCCAGCGCATGCAGTCGGGCATCGACAGCCTCACCGGGAAGCCCCAGGCCGTGCCGCAAGGCGGCACGGTCATGGTCTTCAAACTCGAGAAGTGACCTTCGTCCACCACAGGAGACACACCATGGACAAGTTCGAGCGCAACTACATCAACGGCGAGTGGGTCAGCCCCTCGTCCACCGCCACGCTGCAGGTGCACAACCCCAGCACCCGCGAGTTCATCGCCAGCGTGCCCGACTCCAACGCCGACGACGTGGACCGCGCGGTGGCCGCCGCCCGGGCCGCCCAGCCGGCCTGGGAGCGCCTGCCCGCGATCCAGCGCGCCGGCTTCATCCGCACCGTCGCGCAGAAGCTGCGCGAGCACAAGACGCGCCTGGCCCGGCGCATCTCGCTGGAGCAGGGCAAGATCCTGCCGCTGGCCGAGGTGGAGATCGACTTCACCGCCAACTACATGGACTACATGGCCGAGTGGGCGCGCCGCATCGAGGGCGAGATCCTCAACAGCGACCGCCCCGGCGAGACCATCTACCTGCACCGCCGCCCGATCGGCGTGGTGGCCGGCATCCTGCCGTGGAACTTCCCCTTCTTCCTGATCGCCCGCAAGATGGCGCCGGCGCTGGTGGCGGGCAACACCATCGTCATCAAGAGCAGCGAGGAAACGCCGCTCAACGCCTTCGACTTCACCGAGCTGCTGCACGAGTGCGGCCTGCCGGCGGGCGTGTTCAACCTGGTCACCGGCGGCCGCACCACCGGCGCGGCGCTGTCGGCGCACAAGGACGTGGGCCTGATCTCGTTCACCGGCCATGTGGGCACCGGCATGAAGATCATGGAGGCCGCGTCGAAGAACCTGACCCGCGTGAACCTGGAGCTGGGCGGCAAGGCCCCGGCCATCGTGCTGGACGACTGCGATCTGGAGCTCACCGCCAACGCGCTGTTCAACAGCCGCGTGCTCAACACTGGCCAGGTCTGCAACGCGGCCGAGCGTGTGTACGTGCAGCGCGGCATCGCCGACAGGCTGGCCGACCGTGTCACCCGCCTGATGGCCGAGACCCAGTACGGCAACCCGCTGACCGACCCCAACCTGCACATGGGCCCGCTGATGAACCAGGCCGGCCTGGACAAGGTGGCGGCGCTGGTCGAATCGGCCAAGGCGCAGGGCGCGCAGGTGCGCACCGGCGGCCGCGTGGCCGACCGCCCCGGCTTCCACTACGAGCCCACGGTGCTGGTGGGCTGCACCGACGGCATGGACGTGATGACCAAGGAAATCTTCGGTCCGGTGCTGCCGCTGCGCGTGGTCGACAGCCTGGACGAGGCGCTGGCCCTGGCCAACGACTCCGAGTACGGCCTGACCTCGTCGGTCTTCACGCAGAACCTGAATGCCGCGATGAAGGCGGCGCGCGAGCTGCGCTTCGGCGAGACCTACATCAACCGCGAGCACTTCGAGGCGATGCAGGGCTTCCATGCCGGCCGGCGCAAGAGCGGCATCGGCGGCGCCGACGGCAAGCACGGGCTGTACGAGTACATGGAGACCCAGGTCGTCTACCTGCAGACACCCTGACGCCCCTGCCCGTTCAGCCGCCGCCCGTGCGGGCGGCGGGCCTCTGGACAAACCTTTGGACAAGCCTGGAACAACTCCTCGCTTGTCCACAGCCGCGTCTGCGCTGCGCAGGTTGTTGTCTGTTCATCCCGGATCCCTCCCGGGTGCTGCCCACAGGGTCTGCGGTCACGCAAGTGCCTGTCGCAGCGGCGGCTCGGCGCCTTGTCCACAGCGCAGCGCCTGCTCTACTGCTATGACCAATCAGATATTGAAGACATGGAAGGGATACTGGGCGGCAGCGCCAGCTGCCGTCGGCTCTCGAACACCCGGGCCTGACCGGTCACCGGATCGGTGAAGGCGATGCGCCGCGCCAGCAGCTGCAGCGGCGCGCTGAAGTCCTCGGCCTCACCGGCTGCGGGCGCCGGCTGCAGCACCGGGTAGATGCGGTCACCCACGATGGGCAGGCCCAGCGCGTTCAGGTGCACCCTCAGCTGGTGGGTCTGGCCGGTCTGCGGGTGCAGGCGGTAGCGGGCCAGGTCACCCAGGCGCTCGATCAGCTCGATGCGCGTGAGGGCGTTGGGCTCGCCGGGCACCTCGCGCACCACCATGAACTGTTCGCTGCAGGGCGCCAGGCGGGTGTGGCGGGTCAGCGGAAAGGCCAGGTCGGCCCGGTCAGGCGCCAGTGCCTCGTAGACCTTGGCCACGGCCCGCTCGCGGAACAGCGCCTGGTAGGCGCCGCGGTCCTGGGGCCGCAGGCTGAAAACCACCACGCCGGCGGTCTCGCGGTCCAGGCGGTGGATGGGCACCAGGGTGTCCAGGCCCAGCTGGTGCTGCAACCGGGCCAGCAGGGTTTCGCGGGCATGGCGGCCCTTGGGCGTCATTGCCAGGAAATGCGGCTTGTCGACCACCAGCAGGTGGGTGTCCTGAAACAGGATCTCGGCCTGGAAGGGCACCGGCTGCTCGGCAGGCGGGGTGCGCCAGTACCAGAGCCGCTGGCCCGGGCGGTAGGCGGCGTCAGGCGGCACCGGCTGGCCGGTCTCGTCGAAGACCTCGCCCGCAGCCAGACGCTGGGCCCATTCGGCGGTGCTGGCCTTGGGCAGGCGCCAGGCCAGAAAGGCCAGCACCGTGGGCCAGTCCCCGTGCGGCAAGGCCACCGCGCTGGCCCCCACGCCCTGGCGCGGCGGCGGCTTCCAGGCGGGGGCGGGGCGGCTCATGGCGGCATTCTGGCGCGCTGTCAACGCACAAGGCTGTGGACAGTGTCCTGAACAAGTCGGGCTTGTCCACAGGGCAGGGCCTGTGGCGCCAAGTTGTTGTCGCCCGACCGTGTGGCCGTCCCTGGGCCTGGACACAGGAAGACCGGTGCGCCAAGTGCCTGTCAGGCCACGACAAAAGCGACTTGTCCACAGATGCGGGCGCCCTCTACTACTCCTACCAATGAGACTTCTATGAAGACAGGTGTGGAGAAAGCCGCGCGGCGGCGCGGCGAAAAAAACCCCAGGAGTCCCCGCTCAGAGGACCAGGAAGGCGCGGAAGTCGTTGACGTTGGTGCGGGTGGGGCCGGTGATGACCTGGTCGCCCAACTGCTCGAAGAAGGCGTGGGCATCGTGGCGGTCCAGCGCCTGGCGGGCGGACAGGCCCAGCGCCGCCGCGCGGTCCAGCGTGTCCGGGCCAATCACGGCGCCGGCCACCTCCTCGGCGCCGTCCACGCCGTCGGTGTCACCGGCCAGGGCCCAGACGCCGGTCTCGCCCTGCAGCGCCATCGCGCTGGCCAGCAGGCACTCGACGTTGCGGCCGCCGCGCCCACCCAGGCCCTGGGCCAGCGTGACCGTGGTCTCGCCGCCGCTGAGCAGCACGCAGGGCCGGGTGGCGGGCTGGCCCTGGCGCGCGGCGTGGCGGGCGATGCCAGCCAGCACCGTGCCCACCTCGCGGGCCTCGCCCTCCAGCGCATCGCCCAGGATCAGCGGGGTGATGCCGGCCGCGCGGGCGACGGCCGCAGCGGCCTGCAAGGCCTGGCCGGGCGTGGCGATCAGGCGGCATTCGGCGCGGGCCAGGCGCGGGTCGCCGGGCTTGGCCGATTCGGCCTCCGGGCGCTGCAGCGCCGCCGCCAGCGCGGGGGGCAGCGTGATGCGGTGGCGATCGATCACCGCCTGCGCGTCGGCCACGGTGCTGGGGTCGGCCACGGTGGGGCCGCTGGCGATGTCCACCGGGTCGTCGCCGGGCACGTCGGACAGTGCCAGCGTCAGCACCCGCGCCGGGTGGGCGGCAGCGGCCAGGCGACCGCCCTGGATGGCGGACAGGTGGCGGCGCACGGTGTTCATCTCGCGGATCGTGGCGCCGCTGGCCAGCAGCGCGCGGTTCAGGGTCTGCAGATCGGCCAGCGTGGCGCCATCGGGGGGCAGCGGCAGCAGCGCCGAGCCACCGCCGGAGATCAGCACCAGGGCCAGGTCGTCGCGGCCCAGCGCGCGGGCTTCGGCCATCAGCTGGGCGGCGGCCTGCTGGCCGGCAGCGTCGGGCACCGGGTGGGCGGCTTCCACCACCTCGATGTGGCGGCAGGCGGCGCCATAGCCGTAGCGGGTGACCACCAGGCCGCCCAGCCGGGCCGGGTCGCCGGGCCAGGCCTGCTCCAGCGCCTGGGCCATGGCGGCAGCCGCCTTGCCGGCGCCCAGCACGCGGATGCGGCCCCGGGTGGATTCGGCCAGACCGGCCAGGTGGGGTGCCAGTGCGCGCGCGGGCTGGGCTGAGGCGATCGCGGCGTCGAACAGCTGGCGCAGCAGCGTGCGGGGGTCCATCGCGGGCGGGTCAGTCGGCCACGGCCTGGCCGGCCAGGGCCTCGATCGCCCGCACCAGCGCCGAGTGGTCCCAGCCGGCGCCGCCCTGGGCCACGCAGGCCGAGAACAGCTGCTGGGTGCTGGCGGTGTTGGGCAGGGCCATGCCCAGCGCGCGCGCACTGTCCAGCGCCAGCGCCAGGTCCTTCTGGTGAAGCGAGATCCGGAAGCCCGGGTTGAACGTGCGCTTGACCATGCGCTCGCCATGCACCTCCAGGATCTTCGAGTTGGCAAAGCCGCCCAGCAGCGCCTGGCGCACCTTGGCCGGATCGACGCCGGCCTTGGCGGCGAACACCAGCGCCTCGGCCACGGCCTCGATCGTCAGTGCCACGACGATCTGGTTGGCCACCTTGGCGGTCTGGCCGGCACCGGCCTCGCCCACCCAGGTGATGTTCTGGCCCATGTGCTGCAGCAGCGGGCGGATGCGGCCGAAGGCGCCTTCGTCGCCACCGGCCATGATCGACAGCGTGGCGCTCTTCGCGCCCACTTCGCCGCCCGACACCGGTGCGTCGACGTAATCGTGCCCCAGCGCGGCCATGCGGTGGGCGAAGCCGCGCGTGGCGATGGGAGAGATCGAGCTCATGTCGACCACCGTCTTGCGGGTGGTGGCGTTCTTCAGGCCTTCGGCCACGCCGTCGGGGCCGAAGAGCACGCGCTCGACATCGGGCGTGTCGGGCAGCATCAGGAAGATCACCTCGGCGCGCTCGGCCACGCCGCGCGCGGTGGTGCAGTGGGTGGCGCGGCGGCTGGCCACTGCCTCGGGCACGCGCGAGCGGGTGTGGACGAACAGCGTGTGGCCGGCGTCGATCAGGTGGGCGCACATCGGCGCGCCCATGATGCCCAGGCCGATGAAGCCGAGGGCGCGGGACTCAGGGTGGCTCATGCAATGATCCTGTGAGGCAAGCTGTGGTTTCAGAGGGCCAGGCGCTGGCGCCAGCCCAGGCCGGCCTCGGTGCTGGTGGCGGGCTTGTATTCGCAGCCGATCCAGCCGGCGTAGCCCAGGCGGTCGATCTCGGCGAAGACGAACGGCCAGTGGATTTCGCCGGTGCCGGGCTCGTGGCGGCCGGGGTTGTCGGCGATCTGCAGGTGGCCGATGCGCGGCATCAGGCGCTGCAGCGTGCCGACCAGCTCGCCCTCGCTGCGCTGCGCGTGGTAGAGGTCGTGCTGCAGCTTCAGGTGCGGCGAGCCGACCTCGTCGATCAGCGCGATCGCCTGCTCGCTGCGGTGGAGCCAGAAGCCGGGGATGTCGTAGCGGTTGATCGGCTCGACCAGCAGCGTCAGGCCGGCGCGGCCCAGCGCATCCGCCGCATGACGCAGGTTGGCCAGCAGCGTGGCGCGCTGCGTGGCCTCGTCGACACCAGCGGGGGCGATGCCCACCAGGCAGTTGAGCTGCTGCACCCCCAGCGCTTCGGCGTAGCGCAGCGCGGTGTCCACGCCGCGGCGGAATTCCTCCTCGCGGCCGGGCAGGCAGGCGATGCCGCGCTCGCCCAGGTCCCAGTGGCCGGCGGGCAGGTTGTGCAGCACGCACTGCAGGCCGTGGGCGTCCAGCCGGGCACGGATCTCGTCGGCTGCAAACGGGTAGGGAAAGAGGAACTCCACCGCCTGGAAACCGGCGCGCGCGGCGCGCTCGAAGCGGTCCAGGAACGGGACCTCGGTGAAGAGCATCGTCAGGTTGGCAGCCAAGCGCGGCATGGGCGGTCCTCAGTCGATCAGGGCCAGCGCGGTGGGGGCGTCGGCGGCGGTGGTGGCGAGTTCCTCGAACTCATGGATGGCGTTGATCTCGGTGCCCATCGCGATGTTGGTGACCTGCTCCAGCAGCACCTCCACTACCACCGGCACCTGGTACTCGCTCATCCAGGCCTCGGCCTGGGCGATGGCCGGGGCGAAGTCCTCGGGGCGCTCCACGCGGATCGCCTTGCAGCCCAGGCCTTCCACCACCTTGATGTGGTCCACGCCGTAGCGGCGCGCGTTCTGCCCGGGCGGGGTGTTGATGTTGTCGAAGCCCAGCTGCACGCAGTAGTCCATGTTGAAGCCGCGCTGCGCCTGGCGGATCAGACCGAGGTAGCTGTTGTTCAGCACCAGGTGCAGGTAGGGCAGCTTGAACTGCGCGCCCACGGCCAGCTCTTCCAGCATGAACTGGAAGTCGTAGTCGCCCGACAGCGCCACGATGCGCCGCCCCGGATCGGCCGCACGCACCCCCAGCGCGGCGGGCACGGTCCAGCCCAGCGGGCCGGCCTGGCCGCAGTTGATCCAGTGGCGCGGGTGGTAGACGTGCAGGAACTGCGCGCCGGCGATCTGGCTCAGGCCGATGGTGCTGACGTAGGTGGTGTCGCGGCCGAAGGCGCGGTTCATGCACTGGTAGACGCGTTGCGGCTTCATCGGCACCTGGTCGAACTGTGTCTTGCGCTGCTGGCCCAGGTCGCGCTTGCGCGCGGCGCAGTCGGCGGCCCAGGCGCGGCGGTCCTTCAGCGTGCCGGCGGCTTGCATCTCGCGCGCCACCTCGACGAACAGTTCCAGCGCTGCGCGGGCATCGCTGACGATGCCGTAGTCGGGCGCGAAGACACGGCCGATCTGGGTGGGCTCGATGTCCACATGGATGAAGCGCCGGCCGCGGCAGTAGACCTCGGGCGAGCCGGTGTGGCGGTTGGCCCAGCGGTTGCCGATGCCCAGTACGAAGTCGCTGGCCAGCAGCGTGGCGTTGCCGTAGCGGTGCTGGGTCTGCAGGCCGGCCATGCCGGCCATAAGCGGGTGGTCGTCGGGGATCGCGCCCCAGCCCATCAGCGTGGGGATCACCGGGATGCCGGTCAGCTCGGCGAACGCCACCAGCAGCGCGCTGGCGTCGGCATTGATGATGCCGCCGCCGGCCACGATCAGCGGTCGCTCGGCGGTCTGCAGCATCGCCAGCGCGTGGGCGATCTGGGCGCGGGTGGCGGCGGGCTTGTAGACGGGCAGCGGGGCGTAGGTGTCGATGTCGAACTCGATCTCGGCGGTCTGCACATCGGCCGGCAGGTCGATCAGCACCGGGCCCGGGCGGCCCGAGCGCATCAGGTGGAAGGCCTGCTGGAAGGCGCGCGGCACCTGGGCCGGCTCCATGACCGTGGTGGCCCACTTGGTGACCGGGGCGGCGATGCGGGCGATGTCCACCGCCTGGAAGTCTTCCTTGTGCATCCGGGCGCGCGGCGCCTGGCCGGTGATGCACAGGATGGGGATGGAGTCGGCCTGGGCCGAATACAGGCCGGTGATCATGTCGGTGCCGGCCGGGCCCGAGGTGCCGATGCACACGCCGATGTTGCCGGCCTTGGCGCGGGTGTAGCCCTCGGCCATGTGCGAGGCGCCCTCGACATGGCGGGCCAGGATGTGGCCGATGGTCTGCCGCTCGCGCAGCTGGGCGTACAAGGGGTTGATGGCCGCGCCGGGGACGCCGAAGGCCTGGGTCACGCCTTCCTTTTCCATCACCAGCACGGCGGCCATGGCCGCGGTCATCTTGGGCATCGCGTGTCTCCTGTAGGGGTTGGGGCGGATGCTCGGGCGTGACGGCGGTGCTGTGAACCGCAGTCCGTCGATAAGTCCTATTCTGCGCAGGAATGGCTGGTGGCCCTAGGATCGGCGCCATGGACCGCATCGCGCGCGTGCAACTCTTCATCCGGGTCGTCGAGACCGGCAGCTTCAGCAAGGCCGCTGCCGAGCTGGGCGTGACCCAGCCCACCGCCACCAAGGCGGTGGCGGCGATCGAGCAGCACCTGGGCGCGCGGCTGCTGCACCGCTCTACGCGTGGCGTGGCGCCCACCGAGATCGGCCAGCGCTACTACGAGCAGTGCAAGCGCATCGCCGAGGCACTGGACGAGGCCGACAACCTGGCCGCGCTGCAGCAGGGCCGGCTGGCGGGCCAGCTGCGGGTGAGCAGCTCGGTGGCCTTTGGCCGGCGGGTGCTGGTGCCACTGGCGCTGCGCTACATGCAGGCCCACCCCGAGGTGGTGCTGGACCTGAGCTTCGAGGACCGCTACGTCAACCTGGTCGAGCAGGGCGTGGACGTGGCGATCCGCATGGGCCGGCTGGCCGATTCGTCACTGGGCGCGCGCTTCCTGGGCCGCAACCCCTGGCTGCTGGTGGCGGCGCCTGGCTACCTGGCTGCCCATGGCGCGCCGGCCGATGCGGCCGAACTGGTCACCCACGCCTGCCTGGTCTATTCCAGCGTGCAGGGCGACGACCGCTGGACGCTGCGCCCACCCGGCGGCGTGGAGCTGTCGGTGCCGGTGCGCGGGCCGCTGCGCTCGAACAACCTGAGCGCGGTGCTGGGCGCCTGCTGCGCCGGCCTGGGCCTGGCCGCGCTGCCGCTGTACGTGGCGCGCCATGCGCTGGAGGACGGCCGCCTGCAGCCGGTGCTGGCCGACCACGCGCTGCCGGCGCAGGACATCCACGCGGTGTTCCCGTCACCCCGGCTGGTGCCGGCCAAGGTGACGCACTTCATCGAGTTCCTGCGCAGCGCGATGGCGGCGGATGGCTGGCCGCAGGCCTGAGCGGCCGGGCGGCCAGCGGGGCTCAGTGGGCGTCGAAGCTCTTCGACGCTTCGACCGAGGCCGCGGTATCTGCGCCCCGGCTGCCATTGAAGAACAGGTTCAGCAGCACCGCGGTCAGGGCCGCCAGCAGGATGCCCGACTCCAGCAGCGGGTGCAGCTGGTGCGGCATCTGCTGCGTCCAGCGCGGTGCCACCAGCGGCACCAGGCCCATGCCCACCGAGATGGCGACGATGTAGAGGTTGTGGCGGTTGCCGGCAAAGTCCACGCGGCCGAGGATGCGGATGCCAGTGGCGGCCACCATGCCGAACATCACCAGGCCGGCGCCGCCCAGCACGAACTGCGGCACCGATTCGACCAGCGCCGCCATCTTGGGCAGCAGGCCCAGCACGATCATGATCACACCGGCGGCCACGCACACATAGCGGCTGCGCACGCCGGTCACGCCCACCAGGCCCACGTTCTGCGAGAAGCTGGTGTAGGGGAAGGTGTTGAACAGGCCGCCGATCAGCGTGCCCAGGCCGTCGGTGCGCAGGCCGGCGGTGAGCTCGGCCTGGCTGACGCGCTTGCCGGTGATGTCGGACAGCGCCAGGAACATGCCGGTGGACTCGATCATCACGACGATCATCACCAGCGTCATCGTGCCGATCATCAACGGGTCGAAGCTGGGCATGCCGAAGGCGAAGGGCGTGACCACATCCACCCAGGCGGCCTTGGCCACCTTGTCGAAATTCATCTTGCCCAGCGCCACCGCCAGCACGCTGCCGGCGACGATGCCCAGCAGCACCGCGATGTTGGCGACGAAGCCGCGGCCGTACTTCACCAGCAGCAGCACCACGGCCAGCACGAAGCCGGCGATCGCCAGGTTGTCGAGCGCACCGTAGCCGGGGTTGTTGACCATGGGCACCGGGCCCAGCTTCAGCGCGGGTGCCGAGGCGCCTGGGGCGGCCGACGCGGCCGCCGCCTCAGCCGTGGCCTTGGCGCCATCGACCATGGCCACCAGCTTGGGCACGTCCACGTTCTGCGCCAGGTTGGCCGGGCCGCCCAGCGCCCAACCCACGCCCACCCGCATCAGGCTGATGCCGATGACCGCGATGATGGTGCCGGTGACCACCGGCGGGAAGTAGCGCAGCAGGCGGCCCATCACCGGCGCCAGCAGCATGGCGATCACACCGGCGCCGATGATGGCGCCGAAGATCGCGCGGGCGCCGTCCGGGCCGGGCATGGCGTTGGCCATGGCCACCATCGGGCCCACCGCGGCGAAGGTCACGCCCATCATCACCGGCAGCTTGATGCCGAACCAGCGCGTGAAGCCCAGTGACTGGATCAGCGTGACCAGGCCGCAGCAGAACAGGTCGGCCGAGATCAGCAGCGCCACCTGCTCGGGGCTGAGCTTGAGCGCCCGGCCGACGATCAGCGGCACCGCGATCGCGCCGGCGTACATCACCAGCACATGCTGCAGGCCCAGCGCGGCCAGGCGGCCAGCAGGCAGTTTCTCGTCCACCGGGTGGACCGTGGATGCGGTTGTCATGGATGTCTCCTCGTCTTGTCGTTCAGCAGCCAGCAGACCCCGTCAAGAGATTGGCGCGGATCCGGCTTCGCAGGTCCGCTGCCAAAGCCCCCTCGGGGGGCAGCGACCGGCAGGGAGCGTGGGGGTCTAGGGTTTTGCGCCGGATTCGAACCAGCGCGCGATGAGCGCGCGTTCGTCTTCGGTGATGCCGGTGGCGTTGTTCAGCGGCATCAGGCGCTGCACCACGGCCTGCTGGTAGACCTGCGGCGCGTGCTTCACGATCAGCTCGGCGCTGTGCAGCATCACGCCCTTGTTGTTGACCTGCTCGTTGTGGCACATCACGCAGCGCTGCTGCGCGATGGTCTGCACGGCGGCCAGCGTGGGCGCCGGGGCGTCGGCCCGCGGCGGTGGGGCGTTCAGGCGGTCCCAGGGCGCGGCCAGGGCCACCGCCGCCAGCAGCGGCAGCACGCCGGCCACGGCCCAGGGCCAGGGGTCGGGCAGGCCCTTGACGTGGGTCTTGTGGCGGGCCACGAAGAAGTGCCGGATCAGCGCCCCGCCCAGCATGATCAGCACCAGGATCACCCAGTTCCAGCGGTGGCTGTAGAGCATGCCGTAGTGGTTGCTCAGCATGGCCGCCAGCACCGGCAGCGTGAAGTAGGTGTTGTGCACGCTGCGCTGCTTGCCGCGCTTGCCGTGGATCGGATCGGACGGCTGGCCGGCGGTCATCGCCGCGACGATCTTGCGCTGGCCCGGGATGATCCAGAAGAACACGTTGGCGCTCATCGACGTGGCCATCATCGCGCCCACCAGAAGGAAGGCAGCGCGGCCCGCGAACAGCTGGCAGGCCAGCCAGGCGGCGAAGACCACCAGCACGGTGATCAGCACGCCCACCTTGGTGTCGGCCTCGGGGCCGGCGCCCAGCGTGCGGCAGATGCCGTCATAGACCAGCCAGAACACCACCAGGAAGCCCAGCGCCGCGGCGATCGCGCCCAGTGGCGTCCAGGCGTAGACGCTCTGGTCGATCAGGAAGGTGCTGGCGTTGAACAGGTACAGCACCGTGAACAGCGCAAAGCCCGACAGCCAGGTGGAGTAGCTTTCCCAGTAGAACCAGTGCAGCTCGGTGTGGATCTTCTTGGGCGCCACCATGTACTTCTGCGGGTTGTAGAAACCCCCGCCGTGCACCGCCCACAGCGCACCATCCACGCCCTTTTCCAGCAGGTCGGGCGACTTGGGCCGGATCAGGTGGTTGTCCAGCCAGACGAAGTAGAACGAGGAGCCCACCCACGCGATCGCGGTGATCACGTGCAGCCAGCGCAGCAGCAGGTTGGCCCAGTCGAGGAGATACGCTTCCATCATGCCCTCTAGCGTTCGGCCGGCCGGGACGCCGGGGGGCGACGCTGGCCGGTCCTCACCACGGCGGGCTCTGTGAGGGAGTGACGTCGCAACCGCGCCCCGGGCAGGGCGACGCGGGCTCCGCGGCGACGTGGGTCAAAGTGTATACACATTCGTACACGATCGTCCAGCGGGACGACCCGGATGTGCGTGCCTCAGGGCGCCAGGTCAGCCGCCTTGATGGCCGGGGCCCAGTCGGCCACCTGCTTGGCGACGAAGGCGCCGAAGGCGGCGCCGGTCATGCGCGAGGGGGTGATGCCCAGCTCGCCGAAGCGCTTGAGGATGGCGGGGTCGGACTCGATGTCTGCAAGCGCCTTGGTCAGCCGATCGACCACCTCCTTGGGCAGGCCGGCCGGGCCGGAGACGCCGAAGTAGTTCTCGGCCACCAGCTGCGGCAGGCCCAGCTCGGTGACGCTGGGCACCTCGGGCAGCAGCGGCGAGCGGCCCGGCGTGGTCACGGCCAGCGCGCGGATCTGACCGCTCTTGACCATGGGCACGAAGGCGGTGATGACGTCGATGCCCAGTGGGATCGTGCCGGCGATCAGGTCGGTGGTCATGGGCGCACCGCCGCGGTAGGGCACGTGCGTCATCTGCAGCTTCATCGCGTCCTTGGTCATCTCGCCGACGATGTGGCCGATCGAGCCCGGCCCGCCGCTGCCGAAGACGAAGCCTGGGGCGGCCGCCGCCTTGGGCAGGTCCTTCAGGCTGGCCGGGCCGGTCTTGGGGTTCGCCATGATCAGCACCGGCGCCACGCCCAGCATCGCCACATGGGTGAACTGCTTGACCGGGTCGTAGGGCGGCTTGGGCACGGTGTACGGGCCGATCGAGGTGGGCGTGGAGTTCGACAGCATCAGCGTGTAGCCATCGGGTGCGGAGCGCACCACGTCGAGGCCCCCGATCGTGCCGCCGGCACCGGGCTTGTTGTCCACCACCACCGGCTGGCCCAGCGCCTTGGCCAGCGGGTCGGCGATGGTGCGGGCGACGATGTCGCTGGCGCCGCCGGCGGCAAAGGTCACCACCAGGCGGATGGGCTTGTCGGGCCAGGCGGCCCGGGCGGGCAGTGCGGCCAGGCTGGCGGCCAGCGCCAGGCAGGACAGGGCAAGGCGGCGGGACAGGCGCATGGCAGCAACTCCGGCAGGGTGAGGGTGTGCGGGCGCGTGCAAGTGCCGTGCCCGGCGTGGCGGCTTCAGGAGCCGCGGTAGGTGGAATACGACCAGGGGCTGACCAGCAGCGGCACGTGGTAGTGCGCGGCGATGTCGGCGATGCCGAAGTCCAGCGGCACCTCGTCCAGGAAGGGCGGGTCGGGCAGGTCCACGCCGCGGGACTTGAAGTACGCGGCCACCGAGAACACCAGCCGGTAGCGGCCGATCTGCATGTCCAGGCCGGCCAGCAGCGGGCCCCCGTCGGCCCGGCCGTCGTCGTTCAGGGTCAGGCTGCGGATCACCTGGCTGCCACCGGGCAGCAGGCGCTCCAGGCGCACCGCCATGCCGGCGGCGGGGCAGCCGTTCATCGTGTCGAGCACGTGGGTGCTGAGTCCCATGGGAGGTGTCCTTTCGGTGGCGTGGCTTGCGGAATGCATAAAAGTGTATACACTTTCGAATACACGTCAACCGATCATGACCCGCAGCGCCACCACCACCACCCGCACAGCACGCAAGCCGCGTGCCGCCGTGGCCGAGGCGGCCGCAGAGGCACAGGTCATGGGCAGCACCGCGCGCATCGTCGAGTCGATCACCACCGCCATCGTCGAGCGCCGGCTGATGCCCGGCACCAAGCTGGCCGAGCAGAAGCTGGCCGACATCTTCCAGGTCTCGCGCACGCTGGTGCGCCAGGCGCTGAACCAGCTCAGCCGCGACCGCCTGGTGACGCTGGAGCCGGCGCGCGGCGCCTTCGTGGCCATGCCCAGCCCGGAAGAAGCGCGCCAGGTCTTCGAGGTGCGCTCGATGATCGAGTCGGCGATGGCGCGCCAGCTGTGCGCGCGCATCACCGACGCCCAGGTCACCGAACTGCGCCGCCACCTGAAGGCCGAGCGCGAGGCGGTGGCCCGCACCGACGTGCCCGGCCGCACCCGGCTGCTGGCCGACTTCCATGTGCTGCTGGCGCGGATGATGGGCAACGAGGTGCTGGCGCAGCTGCTGGAAGAACTGCTGCGGCGCTCCTCGCTGATCTCGCTGATGTACCAGTCGGCGCATTCGGCCGAGGCCTCGCAGGCCGAGCACGAGGCCATCGTCGACGCGCTGGCCCGCCGCGACAGCCGTGCGGTGGTGCGCCTGATGGAACACCACCTGCGCAGCGTCGAGACCAACCTGAGCATGCATCCACGCGCGCCGGACCTGGCGGCGGTGCTGTCCACCGAGACCTGAGATGACCCCACGCTATCCCCGCGACCTGAAGGGCTACGGGCGCGACGTCCCCCACGCCCGCTGGCCCGGCAACGCCCGCATCGCGGTGCAGTTCGTGCTGAACTACGAGGAGGGCGGCGAGAACTCGGTGCTGCACGGCGACGCCGGCTCCGAGCAGTTCCTCTCCGAAATGTTCAACCCCGCCAGCTACCCGGCGCGGCACCTGAGCATGGAGGGCATCTACGAATACGGCTCACGCGTGGGCGTGTGGCGCCTGCTGCGCGAGTTCGAGCGCCGCGGCCTGCCGCTGACCATCTTCGGCGTGTCCAGCGCGCTGGCGCGCTGCCCCGAGGTGACGCAGGCCTTTGTGGAACTGGGCCACGAGATCGCCTGCCACGGCTGGAAGTGGATCCACTACCAGACCATGCCCGAGTGCGAGGAGCGCGAGCACCTGCAGCGCGGCATGGAGATCATTGAACGCCTGACGGGTGAACGTCCGCTGGGCTGGTACACCGGCCGCGACAGTCCCAACACCCGCCGCCTGGTGGCCGACCATGGCGGCTTCGCCTACGACAGCGACTACTACGGCGACGACCTGCCCTTCTGGCTGCAGGTCAGGAAGACCGACGGCACGCTGGCGCCGCACCTGGTGGTGCCCTACACGCTGGACTGCAACGACATGCGCTTTGCGCTGCCGCAGGGCTTCAGCCACGGCGACCCGTTCTTCCAGTACCTGAAGGACGCCTTCGACGTGATGTACGCCGAGGGCGACGAGCGGCCCGCGATGATGAGCATCGGCATGCACTGCCGGCTGCTGGGCCGCCCGGGCCGGATGCGTGCGCTGCAGCGCTTCCTCGACCATGTGCAGTCGCATGACCGGGTCTGGGTGACACGGCGCATCGACATTGCCCACCATTGGCGCGCCGAGCACCCGTTCGATGCGCAGACCGCCTTCATCTGGGAGTGAGCGCGCCGTGCCGCTGACGATCGATCAACTCAATGCCGCCTCGGTCGACGAGGTGACCCGCCTGCTGGACGGCACCTACGAGCACTCGCCGTGGATCGCCGAGCGCGCCTGCGCGCTGCGGCCCTTCCGCAGCCTGGCCCACCTGAAGCACTGCATGGTGCGGGTGCTGGACGAGGCCGGCGTGGCCGCGCAGCTAGCTCTGATCCGCGCCCACCCCGAGCTGGCCGGCAAGGCGATGGTCAGCAAGAGCCTCACCGCCGAATCCACCAACGAGCAGGGCAAGGCCGGCCTGACCGATTGCACGCCCGAAGAGTTCGCGCGACTGCAGCAACTCAATGCCGACTACAACGCGAAGTTCGGCTTCCCCTTCATCCTGGCGGTGCGTGGCCCGCGTGGTCTGGGGCTGGATCGCCACGCCATCATCGCCACCTTCGCGCGCCGCCTGAACAACCCGGTGGACATGGAGCGCGCCGAGTGCCTGCGCAACATCCACCGCATCGCCGAGATCCGGCTGAACGACAAGTTCGGCGTGGAACCGACCGAGGGCAACCGCGTGTGGGACTGGGCCGAGCGCCTGGCCGTGCACAGCGACCCCGGCTTCGCCGAGCGCGGCGAGCTGACCGTGACCTACCTGACCGACGCGCACCGCGCCTGCGCCCGCGACCTGTGCACCTGGATGCGCGAGGAGTGCGGCTTCGACGAGGTGACGATCGATGCCGTGGGCAATGTCGTGGGCCTGTACCGCGGCATCGACCCGCAGGCCCCGCGCCTGCTCACCGGCAGCCACTACGACACCGTGCGCAACGGCGGCAAGTACGACGGCCGCCTGGGCATCTTCGTGCCGATGGCGGTGGTGCGCGCGCTGCACCAGGCCGGCCGGCGCCTGCCCTTCGGCATCGAGGTGGTGGGCTTTGCGGAAGAGGAAGGCCAGCGCTACAAGGCCACCTTCCTGGCCTCGGGTGCGCTGGTGGGCCAGTTCGATCCGGGCTGGCTGGACCAGGCCGACGCCGACGGCGTGACGATGCGCAGCGCGATGCAGCAGGCCGGGCTGGACCCGGCCGCGATTGCTACGCTCAGGCGTGACCCCGCACGCTACCTGGGCTTCGTGGAAGTGCACATCGAGCAGGGCCCGGTGCTGAGTGCGCGCGACCTGCCGCTGGGCGTGGTCACCAGCATCAATGGCAGCGTGCGCCTGCTGGGCGAGGCCGTGGGCCTGGCCAGCCACGCCGGCACCACGCCGATGGGCCAGCGCCGCGACGCCGCCTGCGCGGTGGCCGAGCTGGCGCTGTTCCTGGAGCAGCGCGCCGCCAGCGTGCCCGACCTGGTCGGCACGATGGGGATGCTGCAGGTGCCCGAGGGCTCGATCAACGTGGTGCCGGGCCGCTGCCGCTTCAGCCTGGACATCCGCGCCACCACCAACGCGGTGCGCGACGCCTGCCTGGCCGACGTGCAGGCCGAGGCGGCGCGCATCGCCACCCGCCGCGGCGTGGCGATCACGCTGGAAGAGACGATGCGCGCGGCCGCTGCCCCCAGCGCGCCGGCCTGGCAGCGCCGCTGGGAGGCCGCGGTGCAGGCGCTGGGCCTGCCGGTCTTCACCCTGCCCAGCGGCGCCGGCCATGACGCGATGAAGCTGCACGAGGCGATGCCCCAGGCCATGCTCTTCGTGCGCGGCCTGAACGACGGCATCAGCCACAACCCGCTCGAAGGCGTGAGCAACGACGACTGCGAACTCGCGGTGCGCGCCTTCACCCACCTGACCGAACAACTTGCCGCGGACCACCGATGACCGACCGCTACGCCTCACTCGATCAATGGATCGATGCCCACTTCGACGAGGAAGTGCGCTTCCTGCAGGCCCTGGTGCAGGTGCCCACCGACACCCCGCCCGGGAACAACGCACCGCACGCCGAGCGCACCGCCGAGCTGCTGGCGGGCTTCGGCATCCCCGCCGAGCGGTTCCCGGTGCCGGCCGCCGAGGTGCACGCCTATGGCATGCAGAGCGTGACCAACCTGATCGCCCGGCGCCGCTACGCCGACGGCGGCCCGGTGATCGCGCTCAATGCCCACGGCGACGTGGTGCCGCCGGGCGAGGGCTGGACGCATGACCCGTATGGCGGCGAGGTGGTCGACGGCAAGCTCTATGGCCGCGCGTCGGCGGTCAGCAAGTGCGACTTCGCCACCTACACCTTCGCCACCCGCGCGATCGAGGCGCTGGGGCTGCCGCTGAAGGGCGGGGTGGAGCTGCACTTCACCTACGACGAGGAGTTCGGTGGCGAGCTGGGCCCGGGCTGGCTGCTGAAGCATGGCCACACGAAGCCCGACTATGAAATCGCCGCCGGCTTCAGCTACCAGGTGGTCACCGCCCACAACGGCTGCCTGCAGATGGAGGTGACGGTGCACGGCGTGATGGCGCATGCGGCCATTCCGCACACCGGCGTGGATGCGCTGCAGGGCGCCACCGCCATCCTGTCGGCGCTGTACGCACAGAACGCGCAATACAAGAAGATCAGCTCGCAGGTGCCGGGCATCACCCACCCCTACCTGAATGTCGGCCGCATCGAGGGCGGCACCAACACCAATGTGGTGCCGGGCAAGGTGGTGCTGAAGCTCGACCGCCGCATGATCCCCGAGGAAGACCCGGTGGCGGTGGAGGCCGACATCCGCCGCGTGATCACCGAAGCCGCCGCCGCCGTGCCCGGCGTGACGGTCGAGATCAAGCGCCTGCTGATGGCCCATGCGCTCCAGCCCCTGCCGGGCAACCGCCCGTTGGTGGCCGCGCTGCAGCGCCACGGCGAGGCGGTGTTCGGCGAGCCCATCCCCGAGAGCGGCACGCCGCTCTACACCGATGTGCGCCTGTACTGCGAGCGCGGCATCCCGGCGGTGATCTACGGCGCCGGCCCGCGCACCGTGCGCGAGAGCAACGCCAAGCGCGCCGACGAGCACATCGTGCTGGACGACCTGCGCCGCGCCACCAAGGTGGTGGCGCGCACGCTGCTGGAGTTGCTGGGCTGAGGGGTGTGGCCGGGCCTCAGGGCAGGTTCAGCCAGGGTTGAGGAACGATCTGCGCGAAGTCGGTCTCGCCCCCGAACAGGGTGCTGGTGTAGACCCGCTGATTGCTTTGCTGGTCGCTCACGCGGATGGACTTGATCCAGTACTGGCCCTGTGGCATGTACTCGCTCACTTGGCTGGCCGCGACGACGGTGGTGCTCGCGAGGCCCGGAACCAGGGTGCCGCCCGATGCGCTCACGCAGGTGAAGCCGTCGGCGAGGCAAAGCACAACCTCAGCGCCGTTGACGCCTGACACACTGATCGTTCCGGTGTCCTGAATCGTGAGTCGTGCGATCAGGTAGGGAGGCAACCGGCCCTGGCGATAGTAGGCGCTGAGTTGTCCGGTCGTCAGGGTGGGCGCGACGGCGTCATAGCCCGGGTTCTTGACGGTGATGCGATGGCGCCCGCCTACGCTGGCCAGGGCCGCTGCGTCGAGGACGGCACAGTTGCCGAAGGCATCACAGGACTGCACCGAGCGGATCGTCCACTGTCCCGGCTCGACCGACGGCATCAGGTACCAGCCCACCTGCTTGTCGATCGACAGGTCACCCCAATAGGGCGCCGTGCTCAACTCGATGGTCTGTCCAGAGGGGCCAACCAGCGTTGGCCACACCTGCCACAGGCCGGCCACATCGTCCTGGGCCCGGATGTCATAGACCAGCGAGGCCCCGAACGGCCCAACGCTCACCGACTTGGGCAGGTTGAGGTAGGTCAGCTGCGGTGGCGTCTCATCCGAAGCCGGCGCGACAGGCCGGCGCGGAGCGGCCGCATCAGCCATGAGCGGCGCTGCCGCGCTCAACGCGGCCAGCAACAAGGCGAGGACGGGGTGTCGCATGGAGGCTCCCTCAGGATGTTCTGATGGCGCCTGATTGTTCTGACACGGGCCCGCCCGCGCATCGTCAAGCCGACGGACGAACGCTTCACCGACGTGCGACTGAGCCGGGTGCGCAGCATCCCCGCGGTGGCCCGCACACCGCTGGCGCTGCCGGGGGCCAGAGGCCCCCGCCGTGGCATCACGGGTTGACGATCACCTGCGTGCCATTGGGGAACCACGGCGCGAAGTCGGTGCTGCCGCCGAAGGCGGTGCTGGTGTAGACCCGCGTGCTGCCGGCGTGGTCATGCAGCGTGACGTCCTTCAGCAGGTAGGTGCCGATGGGCATCCCGACCCAGGTGCTGGCGTAGCCGTATAGCGTGGATTTCTTCTGCGCGTAGACCCAGTTCTCGCTCCAGGTGCCAAAGCAACTGCTCTGGTCCGGCAGGCAGAAGGTGGCGTAGGCGCCGGCGGTGCCTGAGCCGCCCTGGTCGGCGGTGCCCAATTGCATGCGCACGATCGGCAGGTGGTCCAGTGTGCCCTTGACCGGCGTGCTCAGCGACACCGCGGGCGTCAGGATGCGGCCGCTGCTCAGCGTGGGTGCCTGCGCATCGGCCCGGGTGCCGGTGACCGTGAACTGCAGGTTGCCGCCCAGTGCGCCCAGGCAGGCGGCGTCGCAGACGAAGTTGTTGCCGGCGATGTCACTGCCGTAGACCTCGGTGATGGTCCAGACGCCCGGCTCGGCGAAGGGGCCGAAGCGCAGCGCCATCTGGCCCTTGAACGCCGTCCAGCCGCCCAGGTGCTGGCCGTTGGCCACGGTCTGGGCGCCGCTGGGGCTTCTGGCGGTCATGAAGGTGTGCAGCAGGCCGGAGAGATCGTCGGTGACGTTGAGATCAACCACCAGCTGGTTCATGCTCTTGCCGGCATCGACCGTGGTGCCGGCGTTGATCGACACCACCACCGGTGGCGTGGTGTCCAGCGCCGCCATCGGCAGCGCCGGGGTCTGGCGCAGGGCCTGCAGCGCCTGGGCGCGCTGCGCCGGGGCCATGTGGGGCAGATCGGTGATGGCGGGCGCGGCGGCGGCCGCGGCGGCCACGAACAGGGCGGACAGCGCGAACACGCGCGATGCGGAGGTGCGGAGCAGGGCAGACATGGGGGGACTTCCTTTGGAGCTTCACCGGCCCCTCGGTCGACCTCCACCGCCTTGGGGCGAGATCGCCGGCCGGCAAGCCTCTTTTACGCCTGCCATGGCGGCGCCCATTGCGCCGCATCAAGGGCCGCGTCCGCCGCCGCGCCGGCCCCTTCAGTTCGATGGGGCGGGCACGCTCCAGCGCCGGGTGATGTCGCCCTGGCCGTTGACGCTTTCCAGCTGCACGCCAAAGCCCCACAGCCGCGCCACATGGCGCAGCACCTCGTGGGCGCCGTCGTCCAGCGGCCTGTCCAGGTGCTGGGTGTGGCGCAGCGTCAGGCTGCGGTCGCCCCTCAGGTTGACGTTCCAGACCTGGATGTTGGGCTCGCGGCTGCCCAGGTCGTACTGGCGGCTCAGCGCCTCGCGCACGCGGCGGTAGCCGCTCTCGTCATGGATGGCGCTGACTTCCAGCTCGCTGTCCTTCTCGTCGTCCTTGATCGCGAAGAAGCGGAAGTCGCGCATCAGCTTGGGGCTGAGGTACTGGCCGATGAAGCTCTCGTCCTTGTAGTTGCGCATCGCCTGGTCCAGCGCGGGCAGCCAGGGCGTGCCGGCCAGGTCGGGGAACCAGGCGCGGTCCTCGTCGGTGGGCTCTTCGCAGATGCGCTTGATGTCGGTGAACATCGCGAAGCCCAGCGCGTAGGGGTTGATGCCGTTGTAGCCGCGCTGGCCCACCTTGGGCTGGTAGATGACGTTGGTGTGCGACTTCAGCCACTCGATCATCACGCCGTCGGTGAGGTAGCCGTCGTCGTACATCTGGTTGAGCAGCCGGTGGTGCCAGAAGGTGGCCCAGCCTTCGTTCATCACCTGGGTCTGGCGCTGCGGGTAGAAGTACTGCGCGACCTTGCGCACGATGCGGATGATCTCGCGCTGCCAGGGTTCGAGCAGCGGGGCGTTCTTCTCGATGAAGTAGAGGATGTTCTCCTCGGGGTCGGCCGGGAAGCGGCGTGCGGTCTGGGTTTCCTCCGCGGCATCGGCCTTGCGTGGCAGCGTGCGCCAGAGGTCGTTGACCTGCTGCTGCGCGTAGGCCTCGCGGTCCTGGCGCGCGGCCAGTTCCTCGGCCAGGCTCTTCTTGCTGGGGCGGCGGTAGCGGTCCACGCCGTGGTTCTGCAGCGCGTGGCAGGAATCCAGGAACAGCTCGACCGTCTCCACGCCGTGGCGTTCCTCGCACTCGGCCACGTAGTTCTTCGCGTAGACCAGGTAGTCGATGATCGAGGCCGCATCGGTCCACATGCGGAACAGGTAGTTGCCCTTGAAGAAGCTGTTGTGGCCGTAGGCGGCGTGGGCGATCACCAGCGCCTGCATCGCCATCGTGTTCTCCTCCATCAGGTAGCTGATGCAGGGGTTGGAGTTGATGACGATCTCGTAGGCCAGGCCCATGTGGCCGCGGCGGTAGTTCTTCTCGGTGGCGATGAACTCCTTGCCGTAGCTCCAGTGGCGGTAGTTCACCGGCATGCCCACGCTGGCGTAGGCGTCCATCATCTGCTCGGCGGTGATGATCTCGAGCTGGTTGGGGTAGGTGTCCAGACCGAAGCGGCGCGCGGTGGCGGCGATCACCGTGTGGTACTGCTCGATCAGCTCGAAGGACCAGTCGCTGGGGTCGGGCAGCGGCTGCTCGGGGCGCCGGGGCAGCGGGCGCGGGGCCAGCAACGGTTCGCGGCCGCGGCGGCGGTCGCCGGCCTCGGGGATCTTGCTGCGGTCGTCGTGCCAGCGGCGGTCCTGCGAGTACTCGCGCGGTCTGTCTGCGCTCATGCGGGCACCCCTTCCTTCTTGAACAGGTCACGGAACACCGGGTAGATCTGCGCGGCGTCCAGCGCCTTCTTCATCGCGAAGTTCTTGTGGTGCTCGGCCAGGCGGGCGTATTCCTCCCACAGGTTCTGCTCCTCCTCGGCCACCTGCACATAGGCGTAGTAGCGGCAGGCGGGCAGCACGCGCTGCGACAGCAGCTCGTGGCAGCGGGCGGAGTCGTGGTGCCAGTTGTCGCCGTCGCTGGCCTGGGCGCCGTAGATGTTCCACTCGCTGGGGTTGTAGCGGGCGCGGATGATCTGGTCCATCAGCTCCAGCGCGCTGGAGACCACGGTGCCGCCGGTCTCGCGGGCGTGGAAGAAGTCGTGCTCGTTGACCTCCTGCGCCTGCGTGTGGTGGCGGATGAAGACCAGGTCGATCTTCTCGTAGTGCCGCGTCAGGAACAGGTAGAGCAGGATGAAGAAGCGCTTGGACAGCTCCTTGCGCTGCTCGTCCATCGAGCCCGACACGTCCATCAGGCAGAACATCACCGCCTTGCTGGACGGCACCGGGGTGCGCACGCGGCTGCGGAACTTCAGGTCGATCGGGTCGAGGAAGGGGATCAGGCCCAGGCGCGCCTTGAGCACCGCGATGCGCGCCTCCACCTCGGCCAGCTCGCGCTGCGTGGCCGGGTCGGTGGCGGGCAGGCGCCGCAGCTCGGCGGCGCGGTCCTCCAGCGCATGCAGCTCGCGCCGGGATTCGCCGCCCAGCGCGATGCGCCGGCCCAGCGCGCCGCGCATCGAGCGCACCACATGCAGGTTGTTGGGCGTGCCGTCGGTGGTGAAGCCGGCGCGGTGGGTCTTGTATTCGGGGATCTCGGCGAGCTGGGTGCGGATCAGGTGCGGCAGCGCCAGGTCCTCGAAGAAGATCTGCATGAACTCCTCCTTGGACAGCGCGAAGACGAAGTCGTCCTCGCCGTCGCCGGAGTCGCTGGCCTGGCCCTGGCCACCGCCCTGCCCCTGGCCGCCCTTGGGCCGCTCGATGCGGTCGCCCTGCACGTACTCCTGGTTGCCCGGGTGCACGTACTCGCGCTGGCCGCCCTGGCCGTGGTGGAAGACCGGCTCGGAGAGGTCCTTCTTGGGGATGCGCACCTCTTCGCCGCGCTCCAGGTCGCGGATGCCGCGACCGTCCACCGCGCGCCGCACCGCCTCGCGGATCTGGTCCTTGTGGCGGCGGATGAAGCGCTCGCGGTTGCCGATCGACTTGTTCTTGCCGGCCAGCCTGCGGTCAATGATCTGTTGCAGCGCCATGTTCTGCTGTGCCTCTGCCTAGTCCAGGTGGCCGCCGCGGAACCGGCTTGGCCGGGCCGCTGGCGGCGCCCCCTGGGGGGAGGCGGCCGCCAGGCCGCTTCGGGGGGGTCTGTCAGCTGCTCTTGCGCACGCGCAGGTACCACTCGCACAGCAGGCGCACCTGCTTGGCGGTGTAGCCCTTGGCCACCATGCGCTGCACGAAGTCCTCATGCTTCTTGGCCTCATCGGCGCTGGCCTTGGCGTTGAAGCTGATGACCGGCAGCAGCTCCTCGGTGTTCGAGAACATCTTCTTCTCGATCACCGAGCGCAGCTTCTCGTAGCTGGTCCAGACCGGGTTCTTGCCCTGGTTGTTGGCCCGCGCGCGCAGCACGAAGTTGACGATCTCGTTGCGGAAGTCCTTGGGGTTGGCAATGCCCGCGGGCTTCTCTATCTTCTCCAGCTCGGCGTTGAGCGCCGCGCGGTCGAAGACCTCGCCGGTGTCGGTGTCGCGGTACTCCTGGTCCTGGATCCAGTAGTCGGCGTAGGTGACGTAGCGGTCGAAGATGTTCTGGCCGTACTCGGAGTAGCTCTCCAGGTAGGCGGTCTGGATCTCCTTGCCGATGAACTCGGCGTAGCGCGGGCTGAGCTGTTCCTTGATGAAGGCGACGAACTTCTCTTCGGTCTCCTTGGGGAACTGCTCGCGCTCGATCTGCTGCTCCAGCACGTACATCAGGTGCACCGGGTTGGCGGCGACTTCCTGGCTGTCGAAGTTGAAGACCTTGGACAGGATCTTGTAGGCGAAGCGCGTGCTGATGCCGCTCATGCCTTCATCGACACCGGCGTAGTCGCGGTACTCCTGGTAGCTCTTGGCGCGCGGGTCGGTGTCCTTGAGGTTCTCGCCGTCGTAGACCTGCATCTTGCTGTACAGGCTGGAGTTCTCGGGCTCCTTCAGGCGCGTGAGGATGGCGAACTGGCTCATCATCTTCAGCGTGCCCGGGGCGCACTTGGCCTCGGCCAGGCTGGAGCTGCGGATCAGCTTCTCGTAGATCTTCACCTCTTCGCTGACGCGCAGGCAGTAGGGCACCTTGACGATGTAGATGCGGTCGAGGAAGGCCTCGTTGTTCTTGTTGTTGCGGAAGGCCTTCCACTCGCTCTCGTTGCTGTGGGCCAGCACCACGCCGTCAAACGGGATGGCGCCGAAGCCCTCGGTGCCCTTGAAGTTGCCTTCCTGGGTGGCGGTCAGCAGCGGGTGCAGCACCTTGATCGGCGCCTTGAACATCTCGACGAACTCCAGCAGGCCCTGGTTGGCCAGGCACAGGCCGCCCGAGTAGCTGTAGGCGTCGGGGTCGTCCTGGGCGTAGCTTTCGAGCTTGCGGATGTCGACCTTGCCCACCAGGCTGGAGATGTCCTGGTTGTTCTCGTCGCCCGGCTCGGTCTTGGCGATGCCCACCTGCTTGAGGATGCTGGGGTAGCGCTTGACCACCTTGAACTGCCGGATGTCGCCGCCGAACTCCTCGAGGCGCTTGACCGCCCAGGGGCTCATGATGCGGTTGAGGTAGCGCCGCGGAATGCCGAACTGTTCTTCCAGCAGCGGGCCGTCCTCGGCCAAGTCGAACAGGCCCAGGGGCGACTCGTTCACCGGCGAGCCCTTGATCGCGTAGAACGGCACCTCCTGCATCAGCGCCTTCAGGCGCTCGGCAATGCTGCTCTTGCCGCCGCCCACCGGGCCCAGCAGGTAGAGGATCTGCTTCTTCTCTTCCAGACCCTGCGCGGCATGGCGGAAGTAGGAGACGACCTGCTCGATCGCGTCTTCCATGCCGTAGAACTCGGCGAAGGCCGGGTAGATCTTGATGACCTTGTTGGCGAAGATGCGTGAGAGCCGCGGGTCGTTGCGGGTGTCCACCATCTGCGGCTCGCCGATCGCCTTGAGCATGCGCTCGGCGGCGGTGGCGTAGGCCAGCGGATTGCGCTTGCACTCGGCGAGGTAGTCCTCGAGGGACATTTCCTCCTCGCGGGTGCGCTCGTAGCGGGCGGCGAAGCTGCTGATCACGTCCATGCAAGACCTCCTGTCGGGCATCAGGCGGCGCGCGCCGGGGATCAGGCCGGCGGGGCGTCGGGGAAGTTCTGATGGCGTCCCGGCTGGACAGACCCGGGCGTCATCAGAGCTTTCCGTGTGGTCAGTGCATGGGGCGCAGCTTCTCGCGGGTTGGACTCCGATCAAGGCTCGAGAAAGGCCGGCTTGCCCTGGCATTTCTCGCAAGGACCATGCCGCACGGCTTTGGTTCCGCAGCGGCCCGGACAGCCCCATGATGGCTGTAACGCGCACCGAGTGCATGCGGGTTGACGCCAATCCGGTGCGAACATCGGGGTCATGAACCGCCACCTCGCGTTGCTGGCCTTGTGCCAGGGCCTGTTTCTCACGAACAACGTCACCTTCATCGCGATCAACGGCCTGGTGGGCCTGGCGCTGGCGCCGGTGGGCTGGATGGCGACGTTACCGGTGACCGGCTATGTGGTGGGCGGTGCGCTCAGCGCGCCGCTGGTGGCGCGCGTGCAGGCGCGCTGGGGCCGCAAGCGCTCGTTCCAGCTGGGCCTGGTGGTGGCCATGCTGACCGCCGCGCTGTGCGCGCTGGCGGCCTGGCGGCAGGACTTCTGGGCCCTGCTGGCAGCCACCGTGGTGGCCGGCTTCTACAACGCCAATGCGCAGCTCTACCGCTTCGCCGGGCCCGAGCTGGTGGCGCCCGAGAAGAAGGAGATGGCGATCTCGTGGGTGCTGGGTGGCGGCATCCTGGGCGCCTTCGCCGGCCCCAACCTGGCCAGTGCCACGCGCGACTGGCTGGCGGTGCCGTTTGCCGGCGCCTATATCGCGCTGATTGGCGTGGCGGCGCTGGCGCTGCTGGCGCTGTCCTTCATCGCATTCCCGACGCACCAGGCGCCGGCGCCGGGCGCTGCGCCGGGCCGCTCGGTGCGCGAGCTGGCGCGCCAGCCGGCCTTTGTCGTCGCCATCCTGGCCGGCGCGCTGGGCTATGGCGTGATGAACCTGCTGATGGCCGCCACACCGATCGCGATGGCGCAGTGCCAGCACCCGTTCTCGGCCGCGGCGCTGGTGCTGGAGTGGCATGTGCTGGGCATGTTCGTGCCCGGCTTCTTCACCGGCCACCTGATCAAGCGCTTCGGCGCCCTGCCGGTGATGGCGGTGGGCGTGCTGCTGAACGCGGCCTGCGTGGCGATGGCGCTCTCAGGCGTGGCGGTGATGGACTTCCTGGGGGCGCTGCTGGTGCTGGGCGTGGGCTGGAACTTCCTGTTCACCGGCGCCACCACGCTGTTCACCAGCACCTACCGGCCCGAGGAGAAGAACCGCGCCCAAGGCGCGATGGACACGGTGATGTTCTCGGTGATGGCCGTCACCTCGTTCTCGTCGGGCGCGCTGATCACCACACAGGGCTGGACCTGGCTGAACCTGGGTTCGCTGCTGCCGATCGGCCTGGTGGCGCTGGGCTTGCTGTGGCTGGCGCGGCAGCCGCGCGCGGCGGCGGCGGGCTGACGCTCACTCGTCCAGCGCGCCGAGTTTGTCCAGCAGGCCGTTGAGCTCGTCGATCGACGAGAAGCGGATTGCGATCTCGCCCTGCTCGCCGCGCTTGGTCTTCTTCTGCACGCGGATCTCGACCTCGGCGGTGAGGCGGTCGGCGAGGCGTTCCTCGAGCCGCAGGATGTCGCGCGACTTCTGCTGCTTGACGCGCAGCAGCGGCGTCTGGCGGCCGGGGTTCAGGGCGTGCTGGACCAGCTTCTCGGCGTCGCGCACCGACAGCTTCTTGGCGACGATCTCGTTGGCCGACAGCACCTGCTGTGCGCCAGGCAGGGCCAGCAGCGCGCGGGCGTGGCCCATGTCCAGATCACCGGCCATCAGCAGCTTCTGCACCGGATCAGCCAGGTTGAGCAGACGCAGCAGGTTGCTGGCGGCGCTGCGCGAGCGGCCCACGCTCTGCGCGGCCTGTTCGTGCGTCAGGCCGAACTCATCGACCAGGCGCTTCAGGCCCTGGGCCTCTTCCAGCGGGTTCAGGTCCTCGCGCTGGATGTTCTCGATCAGCGCCATCACCGCCGCGGCCTCGTCGGGCACGGGCTTGACCAGCACCGGCACCTCGCTCAGTCCGGCCAGCTGGGCGGCACGGAAGCGCCGCTCGCCGGCGATGATCTCGTAGCGCGCGAGCACCGGGTCGCCCACCGGGCGCACCAGGATCGGCTGCATGATGCCCTGGCTGCGGATGGACTCGGCCAGCTCGTAGAGCGAGCCTTCGTCCATGCGCGTGCGCGGCTGGTACTTGCCGGCCTGCAGCTGGCCCACGGCCAGCGTGGCCGGCGCGCCGTCGCGGGTCTCGGCGGGCTTGGGGCCGTCGCCGACCTTGGGGCCCAGCAGGGCCTCCAGGCCCATGCCCAGGCCCTTGGGTTTCTTGGTTGCCATGTCAGCGTCGCCCGGCCGCCCGTAGGCGCTGACGCGCCCCTCGGGGGCCGCGAACGGAGTGAGCTTGGGGTGGGTTCATTCCCGGATTGTCGGCGATCAGTCGTCGTCGTCGTCGACCGGCTCGGTCAGGCTGCGCAGCAGCGCGCGGCCTTCGGCCCAGTCGCCCAGGCCGGAGTCACCGTTGATGTGGCCCAGCGGGCCGATCTCCAGCGCCGCGGCGCCCCAGTCGCCGGCCATCTCGTGGGCGCGTTCGCTACTGCAGAAGGGGTCGTCGCTGCTGATCACCGCGATCGCCGGGAAGGGCAGCGCGCGGCGGATGATCGGCGCCCAGCCAGCGATCTGCGGCGGCGCATCGGTGCGTTCGATATCAGGCGGTGCCACCAGCAGCGCGCCGGCCACCCGGGCGCTGTGGCGGCTGTGCGCGGCCCAGGCGGCCACCAGCTGGCAGCCCAGGCTGTGGGCCACCAGCACCGCGGGGCGCTCGTCGGCCAGCAGGGCCTCTTCCAGCTGCATCATCCAGTCGCCGCGCTTGGGCCACAGCCAGTCGTGCTGCTGCACGCGGAGGTCGCCGTGCAGCGCTTCCCAGCGGCTCTGCCAGTGCGTGGGACCGGAGTCCTGCCAACCGGGCAGCAGCAGGATGCGGGGCGATGTGTTCATGGGGTGGGTTTCTACCGTAGTATCAGCGGTTCTTCGGATTCTTGCGCACCGCTTGTGCGCGTGGGGCAGATCGACATGACGTTCAAGGTGTTCGTGGATGGCCAGGAAGGCACGACGGGCTTGCGGATCCACGAGTACCTCGCGGGCCGTGCGGACCTGGAGGTGCTGAAGATCGATGCCGACAAGCGCAAGGACGCGGCCGAGCGGGCGCGCCTGATCAATGCCTCGGACATCACCTTCCTGTGCCTGCCCGATGCCGCCTCGCGCGAGGCGGCCGCGATGGTCACCAACCCCAAGACCTGCCTGATCGACGCCAGCACCGCGCACCGCACGGTGCCAGGCTGGACCTACGGCATGCCCGAGCTGGCGCCGGGCCAGCGCGACGCGATCCGCGCCGGCAAGCGCATCGCCAACCCCGGCTGCCACGCCAGCGCCTTCGTGCTGGCGGTGCGGCCACTGGTGCAGGCCGGGCTGCTGCCGGCCGATGCGCCGGTCACGGCCACGTCGATCACCGGCTACTCGGGCGGCGGCAAGAGCATGATCGCCCAGTACGAGGCGGGTGGCGATGCGGCGCTGACGGCGCCTCGCCCCTATGCGCTGGCGCTGGCGCACAAGCACCTGCCTGAGATGAAGGCCCACACCGGGCTGGCGAGGCCGCCGGTGTTCATGCCGATCGTTGCCCGCTTCTACAAGGGTCTGGCGGTGAGTGTGCCCTTGCATCTGTCGATGTTGAAGCCGGGCACGACCGGTGCGCAGCTGCAGCAGGCGCTGGCCGAGTACTACGCCGGCGAACGCTTCATCCGCGTGATGCCGCTCTCGGACCCGGACACGCTGGCCGGCGGCTTCTTCGACGTGCAGGCCTGCAACGACACCAACCGGGTGGATCTGTTCGTCTTCGCCAACGACACCCAGGCGGTGGTGATGGCGCGGCTGGACAACCTGGGCAAGGGCGCCAGCGGCGCCGCGGTGCAGGCGATGAACGTGCACCTGGGCTGCGAGGAGTCGTTGGGCCTGTGAGGCCCGCGACGCCCCGGCCTTATTGCAGCACCAGCTCGACCCGCCGGTTGCGCGCGCGGCCGTCCTCGGCCGCGTTGCTGGCCAGCGGCGCCAGGCTGGCCACGCCGCGCGGCTGCAGGCGGCGGGCATCAACCTTGTAGGGTGCCGCGCCCAGGGCGGCCACCACCGCCTGCGCGCGCTGCTGCGACAGCGCCAGGTTGGCGTCCAGGCTGCCCTGGTTGTCGGTGTGGCCGACGATGTAGACCTTCAGCGCCGGCTGGGCCTGCAGCAGCTTGGCCATCTCGTCGAGCTGGGCCTTGGACTCGGGCTTGATGTCGGCCTTGCCGGTGTCGAAGAACAGGCCGTACAGCGCGATCTTGCCGTCGCTCTGCAGGCCGGCCTGCAGTGCCTTGGCGTCGACCGCGACCTGGCCGGTGGGCATGGCCTTGGGCTCGACGATCTCCAGGTAGGTGGCAGTGGTGCGGGTGTCGTCGCCCACGGCGCTGGAGGTGTAGGTGAGCACATACACCTCCCGGCCGCCCTGGTTCAGGCTGCCCACCAGCATGCGGCCGTCGTAATGCAGCGGCGAGGACACGTTGTAGGTGCCGCTGTTGACGCTGGCGATCGAGCCCTTGGACCAGGTCATGCCGGCGTCGATGTCGGCGGTCTTGGTCCACGAGAAGTAGAGCTTGCTGCAGTCGCGGTCGCAGGCGTAGAGCTTCTTCAGGCCGGCGGCCTGCAGCGCGGCTTCGTAGTTGCGGTGCACCTCCAGCGGGGTCTTGCCCAGCGGCGCCAGGTAGACCAGGCGGGTGAGCTTGCCCTCGACGGTGCGGGTGTCGAGCAGCCTGGAGCGACCGTCCTCGCTTTCACGTGCCGACAGCGGCAGCAGCGCCTGGTCCCAGTCGGCCTTCTTGATGCCCACCAGGGTGGAGCCGGCGAAGCGCTTGACCAGCGGGTGATCAGCGCTGCCGGGCACGTCCGCGTAGCTGGAGGTGGCGGACCAGGCCGGCGCGGCGGCCAGCAGCAGGCAGGACAGCGCGGCGGCGGCGCGGCGCAGCGCCCCGAAGTGAGGAACGGACATCGACAGACTCCCTGGAAGCGCGTTGGTGTGAGCGCCCACAACGCGCGGGCGGCCCGGCCGGTGGACCGGCTGAGCGGGAGTCTAGCGCCGGCTCAGGCGTTCACCCGCTGCACCATCTCGCGCGCGAATTCGACAAACGCCAGGGCGCCCTTGGACGCCGGATCGAACACCACGCCCGGCAGGCCGTAGCTGGGCGCCTCGGCCAGGCGCACATTGCGCGGGATGACGGTGTTGAAGACCTTGTCGCCGAAGTGCGACTTGAGCTGGTCGCTGACCTGGGTCTGCAGCGTGATGCGGGGGTCGAACATCACGCGCAGCAGGCCGATCAGCTGCAGGTCGCGGTTGAGGTTGGCGTGGACCTGCTTGATGGTGTTGACCAGGTCGGTCAGGCCTTCCAGCGCGAAGTACTCGCACTGCATCGGCACGATCACCCCATGGGCGCTGCACAGGCCGTTGAGGGTGAGCAGGCTCAGTGACGGCGGGCAGTCGATCAGCACGAAGTCGTAGTCGGCCTCGGCGGCCTTCAGCGCGCGGCGCAGGCGTTCGTTGCGGTGCTCCAGGGGGACCAGCTCCACCTCGGCGCCGGCCAGCTCGCGGTTGGCGCCCAGCACGTCGTAGCCGGCTTTCTCGGCACGGGCCCGGGCCTCGGCGACACTGGCGCTTTCCAGCAGCACGTCGTAGACGCTCATCTCCAGGCTGCGCTTGTCCACGCCCGAGCCCATCGTGGCATTGCCCTGCGGGTCCAGGTCGACCAGCAGCACGCGCTGCCCCACCTTGGCCAGACCGGCGGCCAGGTTGACGCAGGTGGTCGTCTTGCCGACGCCGCCTTTCTGGTTGGCGATGCAGAAGATGCGGGACATGGTGGGCTGGGGTGGGCGCGTGGGGGCGGGGCGATTGTCGCTGGAAGCGCTGGCGGGTTGGCGGCTTTCTGCCCACAGCGGCCGTAGGCCGCTGTGGGCCAAGGCCCCGAACGTTGGGCTCCCCCCAGCCCCCCTCCAAGAGGGTGGCTCCAGTCAGAACCACAAAAGGTGGTGCGCCAAGCGTGCCAGCGCCACGCCGGCCGGCAGGCCGGCCCGAAGCTCATGCTGGAGCCCCCTTCTTGGAGGGGGGCTGGGGGGAGCTCAACGGAATAGGGCTCTGCCCACAGCGGCCTACGGCCGCTGTGGGCAGCATTCAGTCCTTGAGCAGCCGCCAGCCAAACCCGATCAGAAACACGCCAGCCAGCCGCTCCAGCCAGCGGGCCACGCGGCGGTGGGCGCGGACCTGCTCGGCCACGGCCTGGGCGAAGGCGCACAGCAGCAGGCAGTAGACGGCGGTGATGATGGCGATCGTCAGGGCCATCGCGCCGAAGGTGGGCAGGCCGCGGTGCTGGGCGGGGTCGATGAAGAGGGGGAAGAAGGCCATGTAGAAGACGATGGCCTTGGGGTTGAGCAGGGTGATCAGCAGTGCCTGGCGGAAGTAGTGGTGCGGCTCGATGCGCACCGGGCTGGCCGATTCACCCTCCTTGGCGGTCAGCAGCTTCAGGCCGATCCACGCCAGGTAGGCGGCGCCGGCCCAGCGCACTGCGTCGAAGACCGCAGGGTAGGCCGCCATCAGCGCGGCCACACCGGCCACCGCCAGCCACAGCAGCACCTGGTCGCCGGCGATGATGCCGAAGGTCGCGGCAGCGCCGGCGCGAAAGCCACCCTTGGCGGTGCTGGTCAGCAGCGCGAAGGTGCCGGGGCCGGGCAGGGCCAGGAACAGCACGATGGCGGCGCAGAAGGCCGGGTAGTCGGCGATGCCCATGAACGGGCCGCTGAGGCTGGGAAGGTCCATGGCCCCAGCATACTGCAGCGGCCTGTGGACAAGGCTGTGGATCCGCCTGTGGGCAGGCCGTGGAACAGGGGTGGACGGCCTGTGGAGGATCAGTCCGCGGGCCGCAGCCAGACGATGCAGCGCTCGGCGTCCAGCCCGGGTACCGTCAGGCGTTCCACGTGGAACATCGACACATCCGTCGGCACGGCCTGGCGCTCGTCCTCGGTCAGGTGGGCCTTCATGGCGGCCCAGCAGCCGCCGGGTGCGAGGCGGCCGCGGGTGAGGGTGATGAAGTCGACCAGCGAGGCGAAGGCCCGCGAGGTGATCATCGCGTAGGGCGCGCCGCTCATGGTCTCGACCCGCTGGTGCACCGCCTGCAGCTGGCGCAGGCCCAGCTCGGCACCCACCTGGCGGATGAACGTGGCCTTCTTGGCGACGGTGTCGACGCAGGTGACCGACCAGCCGGGGTTGGCGATGGCCAGCACCACGCCGGGCAGGCCGGCGCCGCTGCCGACGTCGAGCAGGCGCAGGTCATCGGCGTGGCCCAGGGCGGTAGCCTGCTGGCGCAGCGGCTGCACCACGGCCAGGCAGTCCAGCAGGTGCTGGGTCAGCATCTGCGCCGGGTCGCGCACGGCGGTCAGGTTGTAGACCTGGTTCCAGCGGGCGATCAGGTCCAGGTAGGCCAGCAGCTGGGCTTCGGCGCCCTCGGGCAGTGTCAGGCCCAGGGCGGTGATGCCACGCGCCAGCGCGGCGGCGTGCGGGTGGCTCACGGCGGTGTGGTTTCCGGGGTGGCGGTGGTGTGGCCGTCGAAGCCCTTGAAGCGCTTCTTCTTCAGGTGGACCAGCAGCAGCGAAATGGCGGCCGGCGTCACGCCGGAGATGCGGGCGGCCTGGCCCAGCGTTTGGGGTTTCTGGCGGGCGAGCTTCTGACGCACTTCATGGCTGAGGGCGGTGACCTGGCTGTAGTCCAATTCCGGCGGCAGGGTCAGGTGCTCATAGGCCTGGGCGCGCTCGACTTCCTCCTGCTGCTTGTCGATGTAGCCGGCGTACTTGATGCCGATCTCCACCTGCTCGACCACGGTGTCGGCCAGCAGGTCGCCCAGCTCGGCGCGCAAGGTTTCACGTGAAACACCGGCGTCCGGGCGGGCGGTGGCGGCGATGGCGGTCAGGGTGTCGAAGCTGACGCCGGGTCGGCGCAGCAGGTCGGCCAGGTTGTACTCGCGCTCGATCGCCTTGCCCAGCAGCGGCTCGGCCGCCTCGGCCGGGAAGATGCCGGGGTGGACCCAAGTGGACTTCAGGCGTTCGGTTTCACGTGAAACAGCGTCGCGCTTGCGGTTGAAGGCGTCCCAGCGGACGTCGTCCACCAGGCCCAGCGAACGGCCCAGCTCGGTCAGGCGGGCGTCGGCGTTGTCCTCGCGCAGTTGCAGCCGGAACTCGGCGCGGCTGGTGAACATGCGGTAGGGCTCGGACACGCCCTTGGTCACCAGGTCATCGACCAGCACGCCCAGGTAGGCCTGGTCGCGGCGCAGGCTCAGCGCGGGGCGGCCCAGCACCTGGGCGGCAGCATTGGCGCCGGCGAACAGGCCCTGGGCGGCGGCCTCCTCGTAGCCGGTGGTGCCGTTGATCTGGCCGGCGAAAAACAGGCCGCGGATCGCGCGGGTCTCGAACGTGCTGCTCAGCTCGCGCGGGTCGAAGTAGTCGTACTCGATGGCGTAGCCGGGGCGCAGGATGTGGGCGCTCTCCAGACCGGTCATCGAACGCACGGCAGCCAGCTGGATGTCAAAGGGCAGCGAGGTGGAGATGCCGTTGGGGTAGAACTCGTTGGTCGTCAGGCCCTCGGGCTCGAGGAAGATCTGGTGGCTGTCCTTGTCGGCAAAGCGGTTGATCTTGTCCTCGATGCTGGGGCAGTAGCGCGGCCCCACGCCTTCGATGATGCCGGTGAACATCGGGCTGCGGTCAAAGCCCGAGCGGATGATGGCGTGCGTGCGCTCGTTGGTGTGGGTGATCCAGCAGGGCAGCTGCCGCGGGTGCATCGCGGCCGAGCCCAGGAAGCTGAACACCGGCACCTCGGGGCCGGTGGGCGCCGATTCGCCCCAGCGGCCCACCAGCGGCACGCCGTCGCCGGGCTGTTCGGTCAGGCGGCTGAAGTCGATCGTGCGGCCGTCGATGCGCGGCGGCGTGCCGGTCTTCAGCCGGCCCTGCGGCAGCTTCAGCTCCTTGAGCCGGGCCGACAGGCGCTGGGCCGGCGGGTCACCGGCGCGGCCGCCAGCGTGGTTGGCCAGGCCGACGTGGATCTTGCCGTCCAGGAAGGTGCCGGCGGTCAGCACCACGGACCGGCCACGGAAGGTGATGCCCAGCTGGGTGACGGCGCCGGTGACGCGGTCACCGTCGACCACCAGGTCGTCCACCGCCTGCTGGAAGATCGTCAGGTTCGGCTGGTTCTCCAGCCGGCGGCGGATCGCGGCCTTGTACAGGATGCGGTCGGCCTGGGCGCGGGTGGCGCGCACGGCCGGGCCCTTGCTGCCGTTGAGGATGCGGAACTGGATGCCGCCTTCATCGGTGGCCAGCGCCATCGCGCCGCCCAGCGCGTCGACCTCCTTGACCAGGTGGCCCTTGCCGATGCCGCCGATCGACGGGTTGCAGCTCATCTGGCCCAGCGTCTCGATGTTGTGGCTCAGCAGCAGCGTGGCCGCGCCCATGCGGGCGGCGGCCAGCGCGGCCTCGGTGCCGGCGTGGCCGCCACCGACGACGATGACGTCGAATTCCTGGGGATAGATCATGGGCGGGCAGGGGCCGGCGGCTGCGGCGTCGCGCGCGCAGCGTCTCCGGCGTCAGGGGGACCCGTGATTTTAGTGGGCGGCCCGCCGGCGTGCACGCCCGCCCGGCGGCAGGGACAATCGCGGCATGGACTGTCGCCCCCGCTGCGCCGCCTGCTGCATCGCGCCGTCGATCAGCAGTCCCATCCCCGGCATGCCGCAGGGCAAGCCAGCGGGCGTGCGCTGCGTGCAGCTGGACGAGGCCGACCGCTGCCGGATCTTCGGCCGACCGGAGCGGCCGGCGGTGTGCGCGTCGTTGCAGCCCTGCGAGGACATGTGCGGCGACAGCCGCGAGCAGGCGATGCGCTGGCTCAGTGGGCTGGAAGCGCAGACGCGTCCGTCGGACTGACCGCCGCGTCCCGGCGCGGCACGGCCCAGCGCTCCCAGGCCTTGTCAAAGCCGTAGTGGGCCACGGTGTTGACCAGCGGCTCGACCAGCGTGATCGCGCCGGCCAGCGCCAGGCTGCCGGTCAGCGCGTAGCCGACGCCGAACGAGGTGGCGATGTGGACGATGCCGAAGGCGGCGGACTTGGCCATGGACACACTCCTGTGCTGCAATGGGGCCCATTGTCAGAAAAACTATCAAGCGGCGCCATTTGATAGTTCTGATCGCCAGCATAGCCCGCAACAGCGCGGCCGGTGGCGCTTCTACACTCCGCCCATGACCGATGCCCCGCCGTCCCTCAGCCTGGCCGACCGGCTGGGCCAGGCCTACCCCGCCGTGGCCGCCCTGCCGGCTGCGCTGCGCGAGTCCGTGCTGGCCACGCACGCCATGGTGCTGACGGTGCCCCCGGGCACGCCGCTGTTCGAGGAGGGCGCACCCTGCCAGGGCTTTCCGATGCTGCTCAGCGGCGAGGTGCGGGTGGCGCGTGGTTCGCAGGGCGGCCGCTCGCTGGAGCTGTACCGGGTGACCCCGGGGGAGCTGTGCGTGGCCTCCACCGCCGGGCTGTTCGGCCAGAGCCCGCTGGTGGCGCACGGCCATGCCACGCAGCCCACCGAGCTGGTCGTGCTCAGCCGCGCGGGGTTCGAGTCCTGGGCGGTCGATCCGGGCTTCCGGCGCTTTGTCTTCGGCGTCTTTGGCGACCGCCTGGCCGATCTGATGGGTCTGGCCGAGGCGGTGGCCTTCCAGCGCCTGGACCAGCGCCTGGCGGCCGCGCTGCTGGGCCACGGCAGCCCGCTGCTGGTCACCCACCAGGCGCTGGCCGACGAGCTGGGCACGGTGCGCGAGATCGTCACCCGGCTGCTCAAGCGCTTCGAGCGCGCCGGCTGGCTCAGCCTGGGCCGCGAGCGCATCGAGCTGCTCGACGCCCCGGCGCTGCGCCGCCTGGCGGCCGGCCAGGGCGCTGAGTGACGGCGGTCACAGACGGGCGGGTCCGCTGCGGGCACCATGCGCATGCCTGGCCCGGCACAGGGCCTTGATCAACGCTGGAAGGAGTTCACCATGACTGCAAACGTCGGCGGCATTGACCGCATCGCCCGCATCCTCGTCGGCCTGGTGCTGATCGGCCTCACGCTGGCTGGCCAGATCGGTGTCTGGGGCTGGATTGGCGTCGTGCCCCTGCTGACCGGGCTGACCCGCTTCTGCCCGGCCTACCCGCTGCTGGGCATGAGCACCTGCTCGATGAAGAAGGACTGACACCGCCCCAAGAAAAACGACCCGGAAGGCGCAAGGCCTGCCGGGTCCAAGCTCAGCCCGTCAGGCGCGAGGCCGCGCGGGCTGTGGAGGGATCTCGTTGTCAGCGAACGGGCGTGGCATCCATGGTGGCCTCCGTCTCGTCGCCTTGTCTGGCGGGGTGTCCCAACGACGACCTCACCACTGCTTGTAGATATAGGACGCGCACTGGCGCGACTCACCAACCGCCGGTGCGGGGGAAGTCACGTTGCGACGCGATGACAGCGATTGGGTTCATGGCTCGACTCCTGGTGTCTGGACGGCAATCCGTTCTGGAATGACGTCATTGCACCAGCGAGCCCGCCCTGCGGGCAGCTACGCGCCGTGGCAGCTTGACAAGTTGGCGCCTATCGTCTAGGCGGGGTGATCAGGCCCAGTCGGACCGCCTTGGCGGCGGCCGAATGCTTGGTGGCGCAGCCCAGCTTGCGCATCGCGTTCTTCAGGTGGAAGGCCACCGTGTGCTCGCTGATGCTGAGCAGCTTGCCCACCACCCAGGCGCTCTTGTCCTCGAGGGTCCAGGTCAGCACGTCGCGCTCGCGCGCGGTCAGGTTGACGTTGTCTTCCTCGGGCTCGGGCACGCGGATCAGGCGCAGCGCGGCGTCATGGCTGTAGACCGCCATCAGCTGCAGCTCGGCCACCAGCGAGGTCAGCGTGTCCACGCTGTCGGGCAGCCGACCTGGACCGTTCACACCCAGCAGGTAATGCAGGCCACCGGCGTGCATGGCCAGGCCGATGCCCTGGTGGAAGCCGAAGGGCGCCTGCTCCTCCCAGAGGTCGGACGCGCCCGCCTTCACGTAGGTGGCCTGGTCCCAGACCACCGGCAGCGTCTGGTGCTTGACCGCCTGCAGCACCGGGTCGCGGCGCGAGTTGTCGCGGTTCTTGTGTGCGGCATAGAAGGCCTCGGGGATGTTGCCCACCGAGACGAAGGTGGCGTCGCCGTCGGGCTGGTCCACCACCACCACCGCGCTGACGGTGGCGAAGTCGCGCCGCTGGGCAAAGCGGATCAGCGCGCCTTCCAGGTCGACCAGGCTGGCGGCGTCGCGGGCGTCCAGGTACTCGGTGGCGATCACCATGACGCCCTCCGGGTCAGCCCTATCAACCCAGGCAGGTTGACCCCACCAGCGCGCTCCAGACAATGACGGCACGACACATCGCGCCGGACAAACCGGCCCAGGAAGGAACCATGTACCGTTGGAGCACCCTGGCATTGCCGCAGGTCGAATGGCCCACCTGCCACGTCCCCCCCACCCGATTCCGCCACCTGCACACCACGGTGGACGAGCCTGAGCTGCCCCGCGCCCGCGAAGTGGGCTACACCACCTGGCAGTCGATCGAGGCCGGTCCGATGGTGCGGCTGGGCTGGGACTGGGCGCTGATCGACGACGGCATCGTCGTGCTGGCCGACCCGCTGGGCATCAACTCGAACCTGTGCTTCCTGCAGGAGCACGAGCCGATCCACGCCAGCCGCGCCGCGGCGCACCTGAATGCCATTGTTCATGCGCTGCCCTGGCAGGCGACGATCCTGAAGGCGCTGCGGCGCCTGCGCGCCGACGGCACCCAGGCGCCACCGTCGCGGGCGCGACGTCGGCGCGAGGACGGCCTGGAGCGCACGCCCCCGCCAAGTGGGCGCTGACAGGCCGGCGGCAGACCCGCCTGGGGTCGCCCCCGTGCTGACCGGCACCTGGTGCCGACTCCTCGTCATGTTGCGCCCATCGACCATCGCATGACCGCGCGGCCGAGCCGGACCGCGCCACCGAGTCCCGGGCCGCTCTGCGGCGACGCCGTGGACCTGGCTCCCCAGAAACTGCGAATGTATACCGAGCCGAAGGCGCCGACCACCGCAGCGCGGCGATGACACACCGCCGTTGGGTGGCCGCACCACAGCCGTGTGCGCCCGTGCGGGCACGCAGCCCTTGCGAACGGGGGGCGCTTGCTGGCAGCATCGGCCCCCCTGACCACTGATGGAACCCTTCCAATGAAGCTCTACTACAGCCCTGGCGCCTGCTCGCTCGCCCCGCACATCGCGCTGCGCGAGACCGGCCTGCCCTTCGATCTGGCGCTGGCCAGCACGAAGACCAAGAAGCTGGCCGACGGCAGCGACTTCCTGGCCATCAACCCCAAGGGCCAGGTGCCGCTGCTGGAGCTGGACAACGGTGAGCGCCTCAGCGAGGGCCCGGTCATCCAGCAGTACATCGCCGACCTGGCCCCGGCCAGCGGCCTGGTGCCGCCCGCCGGCACGATGGCGCGCTACCGCGTGCTGGAGTGGCTGAACTTCGTCACCAGCGAACTGCACAAGGGCTTCTCGCCGCTGTTCAACCCGGCCGTGCCGGCCGAGGCCAAGCCGGTCTTTGCCGGCCGCCTGAAGGAGCGCCTGGCCTGGGTCGACAGCCAGCTGGCCGGCCGCGACTACCTGACCGGCGACACCTTCACGATCGCCGACAGCTACCTCTTCGTGGTCAGCAACTGGACCGCGCCCACTGGCATCGACATCAGCGATCTGCCGAACCTGGCGGCCTTCCGGGCCCGCGTGTCGGCCCGCCCGGCGGTGCAGGCGGCGATGCAGGCCGAAGGCTTGATCAAGTAAGCGCTCGCTGACGGCCTCAGCCTTTCAGCAGCGCGTCACAGGTGGCGCGCTGCGCATCGGCGGCCGGCAGCGCCTGGCACACCGGCCCGAGCTGGCCGCGCAGGCGCCCGATCACCGCGGCGTGGCTGCCATCGGCGTTCCAGGTGGCGAGCTTGCTGGACATGCGCTGCAGTGAGCGCGCACTGCGTTCGTGGAAGGCGGCGTTCTGGCCGGCGGCTTCCTTCAGCATCGCCGCGGCGGCGGCCTCGATGCGCGCGCTGTCCTGCGGCGCCAGATCGACCAGCGTGCTGACGTAGGCGGCACCCCATTGCAGCCGGGTGGCGCCGCCGCTGGCGCGCTCGAAGGCCTGGCCGGACCAGTCCACCGCCTCGGCCGTGCGCCCCTGCTGGCGCGCATTGCTGGC
Organism: Ideonella alba; assembly: GCF_018069845.1. NCBI lineage: Bacteria > Pseudomonadati > Pseudomonadota > Betaproteobacteria > Burkholderiales > Sphaerotilaceae > Ideonella > Ideonella alba. The sequence continues at coordinate 38,964 of NZ_JAGQDD010000013.1, read as the reverse complement.
CAGCTGGCTCATCAGGTAGTAGGGCGAGTGGCTCTTCGCCAGGTTGGCCTTCAGCAGCGCGTCGCTGTCGGCCCACAGGCCGGCACGAGCCAGGCCGTGGGCGGCGGCGGTGATCACGGTCTGGCGCTCGTTGCCATCCTTGACGTCGCGGTCGAACAAAGCGGCCGTGTCGCGCATCTGCTGTTTCAGCGCCGCGGGCAGGGTGGGCGCCTTGCTGTCCTTCGGCTGGCCCAGCCGCTGCAGGTCGATGCGGGCGATCAGCGCGCTCAGGCGGTCGGCACGCGACAGCGTGGCGTCGGCCTGCAGGGCCTGCAGGGCGCGGTCGTAGGCCGCCACCAGGGCGTCGCGATCGGCGCCGGCCGTCGGGGCGGCGGCCGCAGCCAGCTCGGCCGGGTAGTTGACCAGCACATCCATCAGCGCGCGGGCGCGGGCCGGCTGGCCCATCAGCGCCTGCACCCGCTGGCGGGTGGCGGCATCGGCGCGCAGGCCGTGCTGCTCATTGCTGGCGGCCAGCGCGCGCAGCAGCAGGCGCTCGGCGCTGTCGCGCTCGGCCTTCGGGCAGGCCGCGGCCAACTGCGCCAGCAGGCCGGGGCGCTCGGCCTCGGGCACCAGGCGGTCCTCGTCGGTGTCCCAGCTGTAAAAGGCCAGCAGCTGCCACTCGGCGGGCTTGAGCGACTTGCCGGCACGGGCGTCGGCCAACACTGCCGACACCGGCCGCCCGCCCGACAGGCCCAGCTGCAGCACGCGCAGCACCTGCGGTGCGTCGATCTCGCCGGGCAGGCGGGTGAGCTCCTGGCCCTGCGGGTCCATCAGGATCATGGTGGGGTAGCCGCGCACCTTGAAGCGGCTGGCCAGCTTCTGCGCGCCAGGCGCGTCGCCGTCCAGATAGACCGGCACCACCGACTTGCTGCGCTCGATGAAGTCCTGGCGGTTGAACAGCGTGGACTTCAGGTGATTGCAGGGCGGGCACCACACCGCGCCCCAGTACAGCAGCACCGGCTTGCGCTGCTCGCGGGCCTGGGCAAAGGCGCGCTCGATGTCGGCGTCGGCCTCGGCGCTGAGCCAGGCCACGGCGTTCGGGCCCGAGGGCACAGCGGCAGGCGCCGGGCCGGCCAGCGCACAGAGCAGGGTGGCGATCAGGGCAGTGTGTTTCATGTCGGCTCCGCGGTCGGGGCCCGATTCTGCTACGCCACCGGGCCCAGCGGCGCCTGGGGACTCTCCTCGTCCGGCGGCTCCGGCGTGGCGCGGGCCAGTGCCATCCACAGGCCCAGCTGCGGCGTGAACGGGCGCCGGGGCGCCGGGCGCAACACCTCCAGCGCGCCGCCGGGCGTGGCCTGCAGCACGCCGAACAGCGGCGGGATCTCGTCGGCCTGCGCAATGCCCGCGGCCAGCACGTACCAGCACTCGCTGGCCAGCGCGCGGTAGGCCTCGGCCTTGGCCGGGCGGCGCAGGTCGGCCAGCAGGTCGGCGCGCGAGACCTTCACCTCGTGGGCGATCGGCAGCAGCGCGTCCTCGCGGGTGGTGTGGCGGATCGAGTAGACATCCGGCATGGCCACCACCCAGCGGGTGCGGCTGCCGCCGGCCGCCTCGGGCTCGACCAGCGGGGCGCGCAGCGCCAGGCCGCGCCAGGCCAGCCGGCCGTCGCGCTGCATCGCCTGCGCGACCTGCGCGACCAGGTCCTCGTGCGCGCCGCGCGCGGCCTGGTGCCGCCGGCGCGCGTCCAGCAGCTGGGCGATGCCGGCATCGGTCAGCCGCAGCGTCTCGCGGCCCTCGCCGTCCAGCAGCCGCTCGACCCAGCCGGCGCCGATCAGCTCCAGCTCCAGCATGTCGCGGCTGGGCCAGCCGGCCGAGCGCCACAGCGCGCGCAGCCGCTGGCGCTGGGCGGGCGTGGCGCGAAGAGCAGGCGCGGTCATCGCCCGCATGCTAGCCTCGCCCCATGGCCGACAACACCCCTGCGCGCCCGATGCCCGAGGGCTGGGACCAGCCCGCTGAACGCCTGTGGCGCGCGGGCCAGCGCATGCCGGCCATCCAGGCGGCCGTGGCGGCGATCAACGGCTTCGGCGAACGCAAGCCGGCGCCGCGCGTGCTGCAGCTGGCCTACTACCTCTTCCTGATCGGTGACTACGGCGGCGCCGCCACGGTGCTGGAACAGCTGCTGCGCCAGCAGCCCGAGCACCAGGAGGCCCTGATCAACCTGGCTGTCTGCCAGCAGCGCCTGGGCCGCCACGCCGAGGTGCTGTCGCTGTCCGAGCGGGTGCTGGCCTTGCAGCCCGATCTGCCGCTGGCGCTGGACCTGCGGGCCAAGTCGCTGATGCGCGTGGGCCGGCGCGCGGAGGCCCTGGAGGCCGGGCGCCTGTCGCTGGACACCAAGGACCGCGCGTTGCCCGAGCCCGAGCCACCCTGGCAGCCGCCGCCGCACCCGCTGGCGCAGCAGGTGCAGGGCAAGACCTCGGTGGTGTCGTTCTCGCTGTGGGGCGCCAACCCGCGCTACTTGCGCGGCGCGCTGCGCAATGCGCTGTTGATGCCCGACCTCTACCCGGGCTGGGTGATGCGTCTGTCACTGGACGAGACCGTGCCCGAGGCATTCGTCAATGTGATGCGCTCGCTGATGGTGGATGTGCGGGTGATGCCCTCCGGGCAGTCGCTGCGCCAGCGCCTGTGCTGGCGCTTCCTGGTGGCCAACGACCCCGCGGTGGGGCGCTTTGTGGTGCGCGACTGCGACTCGGTCTTCAGCCTGCGCGAGGTGCGCGCGGTCGACGACTGGATCGCCTCGGGCCGCTGGTTCCATGTGATCCGCGACTGGTGGACCCACACCGACCTGATGCTCGCCGGGCTGTGGGGCGGCGTGGCCGGCGTGCTGCCCGACCTGGGGCCGCTGCTGACGGCCTACCAGAGCCGCCAGGCCGAGACGCCCAACGTCGACCAGTGGTTCCTGCGTGACTGCGTCTGGCCGCTGGTGCGCCGCCATGTGCTGGTGCACGACCGCCTGTTCGCGGTCGAGGGCCGGGTGGTGCTGCCCGATCCACAGGGCAACGTCCACATCGGCCAGGACGAATTTGCCGCCCACCGCGAGCGCCAGCAGCGGCTGCTCAGCGCCTGGATCGAGCGCCTGCCCTGCCTGCGTCTGCCTGACGACGTGCCCGTCGAGGCCATGAAGCGCTGAGGCGCCCCGCACCAGCGAGAAATTGCAACGCTGCGTGCGCCGCGCCTGCACCTGCGGCGCCCGCACCGGACCTAGCATCCCACCTCATGGACACCCTCACCTCGCCCCGTCTCCTCGACACCATCGTCACCGGCCGCCCCACCAGCGACGGTGCCGGCGTGCGCCTGGTGCGCCTGCTCGATGGCCCGCTGCAGCAGCGTCTGGACCCGTTCCTGATGCTCGACGCCTTCGGCTCGGACGAGGCCGCCGATTACATCGCCGGCTTCCCGGACCATCCGCACCGCGGCTTCGAGACCGTGACCTACATGATCGCCGGGCGCATGCGCCACCGCGACTCGGCCGGCCACGAGGGCCTGCTGGAGAACGGCGGCGTGCAATGGATGACCGCCGGCCGCGGCGTCATCCACAGCGAGCTGCCCGAGCAGGAAGAAGGCCGGATGGAGGGCTTCCAGCTCTGGCTGAACCTGCCTGGCCGCGACAAGCTGTGCCCGCCCTGGTACCGCGACTTCAGCGACGCCCAGATCCCCGAATGGCAGGCGCCTGGCGTGCGCGTGCGCGTGATCGCCGGCCAACACCAGGGCGTGCAGGGCGCGGTGCAGCGCGAGGCCACCCAGGTGCTGTACCTGGACGTGCACCTGGCGCCGGGCGCGGCGCACGCGGTGGCCATCCCGGCCGCGCACAACGCCTTCGTGCACGTCTACCGCGGTGAAGCCGCACTGGGCGGCGGCCGCCTGGTGGCGGGCCAGATGGGTCTGCTGGCCAACCAGGCCGGCAGCGACGGCGTGCAGCTGTCCAACCCCGGTGCGCAGCCGGCACGCCTGCTGGTGCTGGCGGGACAGCCGCTGGGTGAGCCGATCGTCCAGTACGGCCCCTTCGTGATGAACACGCCGCAGCAGATCCACGAGGCGATCGCCGACTTCCGCGCCGGCCGCCTGGCCTGAGGGCGCGGGCGGCCCGGTCGGGCCGGACCGGCCGGACTGGCGCGACGGCCAGGTCGGAAACTGGGGGGGGACTGCACACCTAGGGGGGTGTCTGGTGAGCCGTCCCACCCGGGCGCTGGGCGTTCCCCATCGAGGCCGCCACGTGGACGGCCCCGCCCCGGGGCGGCGAGCAGCCCGAAGCCCGACACCACACCATGAAGACCACCCACCTGAGTGCGCTGCGCGTCATGTTCGCGCTCGCCGCTGTCCTGGCCCTGGGCCAGGGCCTGACCGCCTGTGGCGGCAGTGACTCACCCGCCCCTGCGCCGGTGCCGGCGCCGCCCCCTCCCCCTCCCCCGCCGCCGCCCCCGCCTCCTCCTCCGCCCCCCCCGCCGCCGTCCGGCGATGGTCCGACGGTCACGCTGTCGCAGCTGGAGAAGCTCTGCCCGACCAAGACCACGCTGGGCACCATCGTCGCCTACACGCAGTGCAAGGCCTCGACCACCGACGCGCAGGCGAACCAGGACGTGTTCGGTGCGATCAACGCCTGGATCGCGGCCAACTCCGACACCGCCACGCCGCCCAACGGGCCGGGCAAGGTGTACCAGGCTGACGGCCTCAAGGGTCAGGCCACCGACGGCTCACTGACCACGATCGCCCTGAACGACGACTGCAACTTCTTCCTGGAGCCGGGGCTGGGCATCTGGATGCCCACCTACCAGCAGGCCAAGCTGGCGGCGACACCGTCGCTGGCCTTTGCCGGCACAGCGGTGGACGAGATCGACGTCGATGCCAACGGCGTGGTGATCTACATGCGCACCGGCGACTTCATGAGCACCGGTGGCGGCATGGAGTTCAACTTCCCCGGCGTCACCGGCGGCACCGTCGCCGAGCACATCTGGGGCGTGTCCGGCAAGTTCGTGTTCTGCAAGCTCAAGTCGTCTTGAGCGGAGCGCCCCGTGCCGCGGTACCCCGCGGCCGGGGGCGCCGCGCAGGCCAGCGCACGGCCGCTCCACGGGCTCGCAGAGCTCGCCCGGCTCGTCAGGCGCGCCGACGTCCTCAGGACGTCGACACGTCAGGACTCGCCCAAAGCGGCCTGCGCACCCCCTCGGGGGGTGGCCGCGGTACCCCGCGGCCGGGGGCGCCAATCAGCGTTCCTTGCGCAGCGCCCCCGAAGGCGCGGCCGAGGTGCCGAACATGAACACCGTGTACACGCCCTGTGCCGCCAATGCGGTGTCGGTGAGGCTGTAGAGCGCGGTCGAGGACAGCGCCGAGCTGACCTCCAGCGTCGCGGCGTCGTTGCTGTTGAGCGCCACCGGGTCGGACACCGCGCCGGCGGCCAGGTCCGAGATCACGGCCTCGTAGTCGACCGTCAGCGTCAGCGGGTAGCTGTCCATGCCGTTCATCGCATTGAGCAGACGCAGCTTGTACTTGCTGGTGCTGGTGGGCAGGCGGTTGTCGTCCTCGACCACGCTGACGGTGGGCGAGGCGGCGGTGCCGCTGACCAGCAGCGTGTAGTCGCCGCCGGCCTCCAGCGTGGCGGTGCGCGCGGCCAGGCTGCTGCCCGCCACGCTGACGCTGATCGCCACACTGCTGCCCGCGTCCACCAGCTTGTAGCTGCCGATCGTCGGCGAGGGCGCGCCGCTGAGCAGCGACACGCCGCCCACGCTGGCGCTGACCGTGGCGCCACTGGCCACGCCCCCCACCACGCGCACCCGCGCCTGGGTGTTCAGCAGCGCGGTGACCGCGCCGCCCTGCACCAGCTGCATCGCATGCACCAGCACGCCGCCCGGGCCGGGCATCAGCACCAGCGTGACCACGCCGGTGCTGGCCAGCGTGATGCTGGCCACGTCCAGCCGCAGGTCGCTGGTGTCTTCACTGGCGGTGACGCGCAGGCGGTAGGTGCCGGCGGTCACGCTGGTCACGCTCGAGGACGAGCCGCCCGCCACGCCGGTGGCCACCGGTGTCGAGGCGTCCAGGTCATCGCTGGCGGCGGTCAGGTAGACGTCCAGGCTGCCGGCATCGCTGGCGGTGTTGAGCACCGTCAGCTTGGTCTTGCCGCTGTCGGCGGCGTCCACCGAGTCGGCGATCAGGTTGGACTTCAGCGCCCCCTGCCAGCCGTAGGCCACGGCGGTGTACTGGGTGTCGGTCTCCAGCGTACGGCTCTGGCTCAGCAGGTAGGTGGCCGAGTCGGCATTGGTCAGTGCCGCGGTGACGGTCGCGGCCGAGACGCTGGTGTAGCTGCTGGCGCTGCCGTAGGCCACCGAGGACAGCAGCAGCTCATCGTCGATGTACAGGTCGAGCGCGTCGTAGCCGCTGGCGTTGACCAGGCGCAGCGAGGCATCGCCACTGCTGGAGCCCCCGCAGCCGACCAGGCTGGTCATCGGCAGGGCGGCAATCAGGCCCAGGAAGTGGCGCTTGGACAGGCGGTGTTCGGACAAAAGGGGCTCCTCGGCAGGTCGGTTGGGTGTCTTGTCGGCTGGCAGGCGATCGTGGCGAGGGCGTGTTGCGCGCATGTTGCGCGGCGGTCGCTTGCGCGTGAACCCCGCGCGGGTCGCCCCCGGCGGAACAGGACCGGCAAGCCCGGGCATTTTGCGCCTATGGCCGCCCGGACTGACCGGCACAGTGGCGTCCTGGGCGACTGCCCCCGTCGCCGTCCCGTTCCTTGCCAGGAGACCGCATGGCCTCGTCCCTTCCCCCGTCCCGCCTGGCCCGCCAGGCGGATCGACTGATCCTGTTGTCCCTGCTCGCCTCGGTCGTGATGGCCGTCGGGCTGGGGGTGTATGTCGGCCAGCCGGGCCTGGCCCTGGGCGCCGGCCTGCCGCTGGCCCTGCTGGGCACCCTGGTGGCGCTGGGCGCGCCGGGCTCGCTGGCGTCGCGGCTGGTGCTGTCGGCGACGCTGATGTCCAGCGTGGCGCTGCACATCCAGCTGGCCCGCGGCCTGACCGAGATGCACTTCGGCGTCTTCGTGACCCTGGCCTTCCTGCTGGCCTACCGTGACTGGCGGCCGCTGGTGCTGGCGGCCGGCGTGATTGCGGTGCACCACGTGGTGTTCGATCGTCTGCAGGCGGCCGGCCTGGGCACCTACTGCCTGGCCGAACCCGACCTGATGCGGGTGATGGTGCACGCCGGCTACGTGGTGGTGCAGACCGCGCTGGAGGTGTACCTGGCGACGCTGATGCGCAGCGCGGCCACCCAGGGACAGGAGCTGGAAAGCCTGGTCGAGCACCTGGGCGCCCAGGGCCGCATCGCGCTGGACGTGCAGTCGCTGCCGGCGCGCACGTCCGCGGCCGCCGGCCTGAAGACGGCGCTGCTGTCGCTGGGGGAGGTGCTGAAGACCGTGGGTGGCAGCATCGCCAGCATCCAGACCGCGTCCAGCGAGATCGCCAGCGGCAGCCTGGACCTCAGCGGCCGCACCGAGCAGGCCGCCGGACAGCTGCAGCAGACCGCCTCGGCGATGGTGCAGCTCTCTGGCGCCGTGCAGCAGACGGCCGAGTCCGCCCGCGTGGCCAGCCAGCTGGCGGCCGGCGCCGCCGAGGTGGCCGGGCGCGGCGGCCAGGTGGTGGCCGACGTCGTGACCACGATGGGCGAGATCAACCAGGCCTCCAAGCGCATCGCCGACATCATCGGCGTCATCGACGGCATCGCCTTCCAGACCAACATCCTGGCGCTGAACGCGGCGGTCGAAGCCGCCCGCGCCGGCGAGCAGGGCCGCGGCTTCGCGGTGGTGGCCGGCGAGGTGCGCAGCCTGGCCGGCCGCTCGGCCGAGGCGGCGCGCGAGATCAAGCAGCTGATCGGCGACAGCGTGCAGAAGGTGGACGCCGGCGCCCAGCTGGTGGGCTCGGCCGGCACGACGATGGACGAGATCGTCGCCGCGGTGCAGCGCGTCTCCGACATCATCCGCGACATCACCGCCGCCACGCAGGCCCAGAGCGAGGGCATCGCCCAGGTCAACGGCGCGGTGCACCAGCTCGACGCCTCCACCCAGCAGAACGCCGCGCTGGTCGAGCAGAGCTCGGCCGCCGCCGAGAGCCTGCGCCAGCAGGCCGGTCAGCTGGCCCAGGCGATGCAGGGCATCCGCGCCGCCTGAACGCCCGCGGCCCTATCATCCAGGCCGACCCATTGCCCGGGAGGAGCCTGCGATGTGCGGCCGCTACGTGGTGGCCTATGACCCTGCGACGCTGGTACAGGGTTTCAGCCTGACCCGCATCCAGCCCTTCGAGCGGCGCTGGAACATCGCCCCGCAGAGCGAGGTGCCGGTGGTCCATGACACGCGCGAGGGCGAGCGCATCGGCACGCTGATGCGCTGGGGCCTGGTGCCGCATTGGGCCCAGGACGCCGGCATCGGCGCCAAGCTCAACAACGCCCGGCTGGAAAGCGCGGCCGAGAAGCCGTCGTTCCGCCAGGCGCTGCGCCGACGCCGCTGCCTGATCCCGGCCAGCGGCTTCTACGAATGGCAGCCGCGCCGCGGCGCCGACGGCAAGCCCTTCAAGCAGCCCTGGTACTTCAGCGCCGCCGACGGCGCGCCGCTGGCCTTCGCCGGCCTGTTCGAGGCCTGGCGCCCTGACGAAAGCGCCGACTGGCTGCTGAGCTGCTGCATCCTGACCCGCGAGGCCAATGCCACGATGGCGCCGGTGCACGACCGCATGCCGGTGATCGTCGAGCCGGCGCACTGGGCGGCCTGGCTGGACCGCGGCGAGCAGCGGCCCGAGGCACTCGCCGCGCTGCTGCCGCCGACACCGCCGCAGGCGCTGCGCAGCTGGCCGGTCGACCGGGCGGTGGGCCGCGCCAGCGTGGACGGCGAAGCCCTCACCGCCCCGCTGGCCGAGCCCCTGCCGCCGCTGCCCCCCGAGGCGTAGGGGGGCCAAGGCGGCTTTTCCCCCGCATTTCGCCACGCTGCGGGCCTCACGCGGCCCTTAGGCTCTGGACCGAAGCCTCCGACATTGCAGGAGTCGTCCGGAGAACGCCATGCCCCTTCAACTCGCCCGCCGATTTGCCGCCGCGCTGCGCCCCGCCCCCGCTGTCTCCACCTGCTGGGCCGACACCCAGCCGATGGGCCTGAGCGTGGAATCACCGCCGCGGCCGCGCCCCTTCCGCCAGGTGCTGGCCGGCCTGCAGGTGCAGGAAAGCCGCGACGAGGACCTGTTCGCGACCTACTTCGGCGCCCACGAATCGCTGGGTCTCAGTCAGGAGAACTGATGTAGACCAGCCCCAGCACCAGCCCCACCGAGCTGCGCTGGAGCGTCAGCGGGCTGGTCGCCGCGGGCCCCAGCATGTAGGTCAGGCCGACCGTGCCGCCCAGGCGCCAGTTCGGGTGGACGCGCCAGGTCAGTCCCGTGCCCACATGGACATCGGTGAGGCCGGCGCCCGGGTTGTAGGCCGGCAGCCCGGCCGCCGGCGCCGAGGCGGCCGGCACGCCGTGGTGGCTGCGCATGTAGGTGGCGTCCGCCGCACCCAGGCCGATGCCCTGGGTCCAGCGCAGCGTGGGTGACAAGGCCACCCGGCGCGACAGATCCACCGACAGCGTCACGCCGCCGTCGCGGCCTAGCAGGTCGCTTGACAGCGCGGCGCTGATGGCGCGCTGGTCATCGGCCTCGCCCTCCAGCGCGTAGCGGCCGTAGAGCCGGGCGCGCAGCGTGCTGCGCACCTCGGGCAGCGCGGCCAGGCGCGGGTCGTCGCTGGCGAAGCGGCCCTTGTCGTAGCGCAGTGCCAGGCCCGAGCTCCACCGGGTCGACTCCACCAGCGACACGCTGGCGCCTGGCGCCCGGCTGCCGTCGCTGGGCCCCTCGATCAGGTTGGCCTGCGACGAGGTCAGCCGGAAACGCCCCCAGCGCAGCCCGATCACCGGCCGCGCCGACACGTCGTAGTTGTCCGAGCCTGCATAGCTGGGCTTCCAGGCCGTGGCCAGCCCGACCTGGTAGCTGAAATGGCCTTCGTCATCGGCGGCGTGGCTGGCCGGGGCCAGCAGGCTGGCCAGACCGGCCAGGGCCAGGGCGTGCAGTCGCATGGGATGAGGGCGGTAGTGGCGCATGGTCGGCGATGCTAGTGGGTCAGGATTGACGACGTCTGAAGAGGGATGTCACCCCGACGGTGCCATACTTCCAGCCACCACTGCGGCCGCGGCGTGCCGCGGCGCGCGATGAAGGAGTTCCAGCGATGCACCTCGGCACCTGGTGGCGATCAGGGCGGCAACCGGCCGTGCGATGGTCTGGCCGCCGGGCGCTCATGGCGGCGGCCTGGCTGGTCGCGGCGACGGCCACGGCCGCAGCGCCGGAGCCCACCGTGCTGCGCGTGGTGGGGGGCCTGGCAGGCGTCAACCAGTACCTGCGCCACGAGGAGCCGTTCTGGTCGCAGGAGCTGCCGGGCCTGAGCGCCGGGCGCCTGCGTGCCGACATCGTGCCCTTCGACCGCGCCGGCATCCGGGGTGCCGACATGGTGCGGCTGATGCAGTTGGGCGTGGTCAGCTTCGGCACACTGCTGGTCAGCCAGGCCAGCGGCCAGGACCCGCTGCTGGGCGCAGTGGACCTGGCGGGCCTGAACCCGGACATCGCCAGCCTGCGCCGCCACCTGGCGGCCTTCCGGCCCCTGCTGGCCGAGCGCCTGCGCGAGCGCCACGGCATCGAGCTGCTGGCGGTCTACACCTACCCGGCGCAGATGGTCTTCTGCAACAAGCCGCTGGCCAGCCTGGGCGACCTGGCGGGCCGCAAGGTGCGCACCTCCAGCCCCACCCAGGCCGACTGGGTGGAAGCGCTGGGCGGCACCGCGGTCACCACGCCCTTTGCCGAGATCGTGCAGCAGATGCGCAGCGGTGGCCTGGACTGCGCGGTCACCGGCAGCATGTCGGGCAACACCATCGGCCTGCATGAGGTCACCACCCACATCCACACGCTGCCGATCACCTGGGGGCTGTCCTACTTCGGCGCCAACCGCGCTGCCTGGCTGGCGCTGCCGGCCGACCTGCGCCAGTTGCTGAACCGCGAGCTGGCGCGGCTGGAGCACGACATCTGGCTGGAGTCCGACCATGAGACCGGCGAAGGCCAGGCCTGCAACATCGGCGCCCAGGCCTGCGTGGGCGGCCGCAAGGGCCGCATGGCCGAGGTGCGGGCGACGCCGGCCGATGTCCGTCGCCAGCGTGAGATCTTCGCCAGCACCGTGCTGACCCGCTGGCTGCAGCGCTGCGGCGCCGGCTGCGCCGAGGCCTGGAACCGAACGCTGGGGCCGGTCAGCGGCACGATGGCGCCGCGCGGACCGTGACCCCCACCGCCCTGTCCACCGACGGCGCGGCCGAGACCCGGCGCACGCGCCGCGCCGTGGGCCTGATGGCCGCGGTGCTGGTGGCCCTGGTCGCCGGGGTGACCGCCTGGCTGCTGCACAGCCTGCGCGAGGAGGCGCTGCGCGAAGCGCGCGGCGCCGTCGAGCGCCAGGTGGCCGGCGCCGAGGCCGCGCTCAACCGCAGCCTGCTGGGCCTGGATCTGCTGCTGGCCGGCCACGACAGCACGCTGCAACCGGCCTGGACGCCCACCGGCCTGGACGAGGCCCGCGCCCGCCAGCTGCTGTATGCCACCGTGCGCCAGAACCTGTCGCTGCGCGACGTGGCCCTGATTGACGAGCAGGGCCGGGTGCGGGTGTCGGCCCAGGCCCTGGACGGCCGCCCGCCGATGCAGCCGCCGGCCGACTGGCTCAGTGGCCTGCGCCAGCAGGCCGTGCCCCAGCTGCGCGTGTCCGCGCCGGTCCAGACCTTTGCCACCGCCGAGCGGGTGCTCTACCTGGCGCGGCCGCTGATCGACCCCGGCGGGCGGCGCTGGTTCATCGTCGCCGAGTGGCCAGCGGCGGTGGCCGCGTCCATCCTCGGCCCGAATGCCGAGGAAGGTGGCATCTGCCTCACGCTGGAGCGCGACGACGGACTGCTGATGGCCGTGGCGCCACCGCAGGACGCCCTGCTGGGCAGCCAGCTGGCCCGGCCGCTGGGCACGCTGAAGACCGGTGGCGAGGCGCAGGAGGTGGAGGGGCGCCTGCGTGGCGAGCCCGCGCTGGTGGCCGCACGGCCGCTGCTCTACCAGGGCCTGCTGGTCAGCGCCGGCCTGTCGCAGGCGGCGGCGCTGCAGGAGGGCGAGCTGACGCGCCGGCTGGTGGTGGCGGTGGCGGCCTTGTTCTCGCTGGCCCTGATCGGTGCCGCCGTGGCCGCCGACCACTACCTGCGGGGCCTGGCGCGCGCCCGCGCCGAGACCCAGCGCACCAAGGACTCGCTCGAGCGCGCGCTGTCGGCCATGGGTGACGGCTTCCTGCTGTGCGACGCGCAGGACCGGGTGGTCGTGTGGAACCAGCGCTACGAGGAGCTGTTCCCCTGGCTCAAGCCGGTGCTGGCGCCGGGCGTCGACTTCGAGCGCCTGGCCCTGACCGGTGCGCTGGCGCTGATGCCCGACGCCAGCCAGGCCGACCAGCAGGGCTGGGTGCAGATGCGCCTGGCCGTGCACCGCCAGCGTGAGGGCGGCTACGAGCAGGAGCTGCCCGACGGCCGCGTGATCCATGCGGTGGAGCGGCGCACGCCCGAGGGTGGTGTGGTCAGCGTGTTCCGCGACATCACCCGCAACGAGCGCGAGCTGGCGCGCGCCAAGCAGGCCGCCGAGGCCGCCAACGAGGCCAAGTCGCGCTTCCTGGCGGCGATGAGCCACGAGATCCGCACCCCGCTGAACGCCGTGCTGGGCATGAACAGCCTGCTGCTGAACACGCCGCTGAGCGACGAGCAGCGGCGCTGCGCCGAGCTGATCCACGGCTCCGGCCAGACCCTGCTGGCCTTGATCAACGACATCCTGGACCTGTCCAAGGTCGAGGCCGGCCACCTGACGCTGGAGCTGGCCGATGTCGATCTGGCGCGCACCGTCGACGAGGTGGCCTCGCTGCTGCGCCTGCGCGCCCAGGCCAAGGGCCTGGCGCTGGACCTGGTGGTCGCGCCCGGCCTGCCCGAGCGCCTGCGCGCCGATGCCAGCCGGCTGCGCCAGGTGCTGTTCAACCTGCTGGGCAACGCGCTGAAGTTCACCGACCACGGCCGCATCAGCGTCGAGCTGGGGCACCAGTGGCTGCCCGATGGCCGCTGCGAGGTCTCGATCGCGGTGCGCGACACCGGCATCGGCATCGTGCCCGAGCTGCTGCCGCGGCTGTTCACCCGCTTCACCCAGGGCGACAGCGGCGCGTCCCGGCGCTATGGCGGCAGCGGGCTGGGCCTGGCGATCAGCCGCGAGATCGTCCATCTGATGGGCGGGCGCATCGACGTGCAGAGCGCGCCAGGCGTGGGCAGCTGCTTCACCGTGCTGCTGCCGCTGCAGCCGTCCACCGAGGCGGCCGACGCGCTGCCGCAGGGGGCCGGCGGCGCCTCGGCCTTGCGCGCGCCGCTGCGCATCCTGGTGGCCGAGGACAACGCGGTCAACCAGATCCTGATCCAGGCCATGCTCGACCAGCTGGGCCACCCCTGCACCATCGTCGCCGACGGGCTGGAGGTGCTGCGCGAGGTGCAGGCCGAGCCCTACGACCTGGTGCTGATGGACGTGCAGATGCCGCGGATGGACGGCGAGTCGGCCACCCGCGCGATCCGCGCGCTGCCGCCGCCGCTGTCGCGCATCCCGATCATCGCGATGACCGCCAATGCCATGGTCGAGGACCGCGCCGCCCACCTGGCGGCCGGCATGGACGACCACGTCAGCAAGCCGCTGGACCTGGGCCTGCTAGCCGCGGCGATCGAGCGCGCGCGGCGCGGCTGAGGCGCGCTCAGGCCAGCAGTTCAGCAAGCCGCTGCTGCGTGACGCCGTAGAAGCCCTGCAGCGCGGCGATCTGCCGCTCGGCCTCGGCGCGGCGGCGCGCCTCGCCGGGGGCGCCTTCGGGGCGGCGCAGCGCCAGGATCATCTTGTTCTTGCTGGTGTGCTCCAGCGCCACGAACTCGAAGACCTGGGCGTCCCAGCCGCGCGCCTCCAGCCACAGCGCGCGCAGGGTGTCGGTCACCATCTCGGCCTGCTGGCCCAGGTGGATGCCATGCTGCAGCATGCCCCGCAGCACCTCGGGCAGCTGCATCTGCGGGCGCAGCTCCTTGTGGCAGCAGGGCGAGCAGACGATCATCGTCGCGCCGGCGCGGATGCCGGCGGCGATCGCCACGTCGGTGGCGGTGTCGCAGGCGTGCAGCGCGATCATCAGGTCGACCCGCTCGGGGGCGTGGTCGTTGACGTCGCCGCACTCGAAGCGCAGGCCCGCCAGGCCGCGCCGTGCGGCGGCGGCGTTGCACTCGTCCACCAGGGGCTGGCGCAGCTCCACGCCCAGCACCTCGGCCGGCCAGTGGCGCGCCTGGGTCAGGTGGTGGTGCAGCGCAAAGGTCAGGTAGCCGCGGCCGGCGCCAAAGTCCACCACCCGCACCGGCTGCCCCGGGGCCGGCGCCCAATGGGCGCGCTCCAGCGCGTGGGCGATGACCTCGACGAACTTGTTGATCTGCTTCCACTTGCGCGCCATCGCCGGCACCAGCTTGCCCTGCGCGTCGGTCACGCCCAGGTCCTGCAGGAAGGGCTCGCTCAGCGCCAGCCAGCGTTGCTTCTCGCGGTCGTGGCCGGCGGGCTCGGCGGCCACCGCGGTCTGGGCGTGGCGCGCCAGGGCCACCTTGCCGCGCTTGCTGATCGACAGCTGCCATTCGCCGTCGGTGGTGAACAGGTGGGCGTGGGCGAAGCGCGTGCCCAGCAGCTCGCGCAGCAGGGCCAGCGCCTCATCCTGCGGCGGGTTCTTGGTGATGTCGCGCGTGGCGTGCTGGTAGACCAGCTGCAGGCAGGCCTGGCCGCGCAGCACCAGCGGCCGCGCGCTCAGGCGCTGCAGGTCGTCGCCGCCGGCACGTGGCTTGGCCAGCACCAGCTTCACGCAGCGGCCCTGGACCAGGGACTCGGCCAGCAGCGCATGGAAGCGCTCCAGCCGGGCCAGGTCGGCCAGGGCCTGGCGGTGGTCGGTCAGCGGGGCATCGTCGCTCATCGCGCGATTGTCCCCGCATGCGCGGGGCTCAGGCCTCGGCGGTGTCCAGGCCCATCTGCGCGGTCTCCACGGCCTCGGGCGGAGCGGCCTCGGCGATCGCCCGGCCCAGGCGGCGCGCCGCCTCCAGCGCCTGGGCTGGCGTGTGCGCCGCCATGCACTGCAGCCGCATGCGCGCGCGGTTGAGCGCCACCGCCGGGTACTCGACCAGGTTGGCCAGCAGGCCCTGCCCGGGCAGCGCGCGGGCGATGCGCCGCGCCTGCGCGGTGGGACCCAGCAGCACCGGCACGATCGGCGAGGGCTGCCCCAGCACCTCCAGACCCTGCCAGTGCAGCGCCTGGCGCAGCGCCAGCACGGTCTGCATCAGTGCGTCGCGGCGCTGCAGGCCCTCGGCCGAGCGGACCAGGCGCAGCGATTCGCGCACCACCGCGATCTGCACCGGCGACAGCGTGTTCGAGAAGGTGGTGGTGGGGGCGTAGTAGCGCAGGTACTCGGCCAGCGCCGCCTCGCGGCAGGCGACGAAGCCGCCATTGGCGGCCAGCGTCTTCGAGAACGAGCCCAGCACGATGTCGAGCTCGCCGTGCACGCCCTGCAGGCCTGGCTGGCCCTGGCCCTGCGGACCCATGCTGCCCAGGTCGTGTGCCACGTCCACCGCCAGCAGCGCGTCGAACTCGTGCGCCAGCGCCTGCAGCGCGGCCAGGTCGGGCGCATCGGCGTCCATCGAGAAACAGCCTTCGGTGACCAGCAGGATGCCGTGCTGGCCG
This sequence comes from Ideonella alba, assembly GCF_018069845.1. Lineage (NCBI taxonomy): Bacteria > Pseudomonadati > Pseudomonadota > Betaproteobacteria > Burkholderiales > Sphaerotilaceae > Ideonella > Ideonella alba. The sequence continues at coordinate 23,125 of NZ_JAGQDD010000013.1, read as the reverse complement.
CCGCGCGCGCGGATGCGCTGCAGCAGCGTGCGCGCATGCGCCACGTCCAGGTGGCGGTGCAGGTGCACATGGCGGGTGGCGGCGCGCGCGCCCTCGTGCAGGCAGTTGTGGGCCAGCTGGTCCATCACCACGTGGTCTTCGGGCCCGACCAGCGCGCGCAGCAGGCCGTAGCCGGCAGCCCAGCCGGTGGGGAACAGGCGCACATGCGGCATCGCCAGGTGCTCGGCCAGCTCCTGCTCGAGCCGATCGCCGTCGCCCACGTTGCCGGCCAGCACCGTGGAGCCGGCGCTGTGCACGCCCCAGCGCTGCACCGCCTCGGTGGCGGCGGCGCACACCGCCGGGTGGGTCGACAGCGACAGGTAGTCCTGCGACGAGAAGTTCAGCCCGCTGGCCAGGCTGCCATCGGCCTGCGCCAGACGCGCCTGCGGGCCGGGCGGCCCCTGCAGCGTGCGCGCGTAGGGGTGCAGGCCGCGCTCGCGGCGCAACACCAGCCAGTCGTGGAAGGCGCGCGGGCGCTCGCGCAGGTCGGCGTGCGCGCCACCGACGAAGTCGCGTGTGCTGCCGGCCAGCGCGGGGTCCAGCAGGGCCAGCGTGTCGCCGGCGTCGGGTTCCTGCTCCTCGAAACGGTCGTCCATGTCATCTCCCTGTGTGTGTATGTGGACGGCCGGGAGTCTGACCGGGAACCCTCGGGCTGCCAGCCTGCCTGCAAAGGGGGATTGACTTTTTGCGCTGAAACTGGCTGGCTGTTGCCTTGGATGCGACACCCGCTGGGCGCTGTCGAGGACGAAAAAAAGCCCGGCGGGGCCGGGCTGTTCAGCAGGCAGGCGGGTGCCCGTTCACTTGGGGGCCACGGTGGGCTCGGTGCCCATCACAGGCATGCCGTCCTTCTCGTTGCTGCGATCGAAGACCAGGGTCTTGCCGAACACCAGCTGCACCCAGGTCGGGTAGGTGTAGGCCGTGCCCTTGGAGTGGTCGATGATCGCGCCGATGCCGCCGCCGATCAGGATGTTGCCCGCCAGGCCTGCATTGGCGCGCGAGATCGCACGGCCCACGGCCTCGGGGTTGGCAGGGTCCTTGCACGAGATGTCAAGATCCTTGCTCGAGCGGCGCACCATCGCGCTCTCGCCGGAGCGCGCGCTGATCGTGCCGTAGTCGTTGCTGATCTTGCACTCGGCGCCGGTGACCATCTGGCCGTCGGCGGTCTTGGTCTCCAGCTTCATCGGCTGGGTGGTGTCGTTGACGATGGACGCGCATCCGACCATGGATACGCTCGCGGCCAGGATGGCCAGGGTCCGGATGGACATGGGCAGTCTCCCTCTCGCTGATGGAGTGTTGTGGTGAGCGCTAGGGAACCCCCGCGCCGCCCCAGTCTACCGCGAGGGCGTTACCAGCCGTGACAGGCCAACCTGCGGCCGTCGGATGCCCTGGCAGGTGCTTGGCGCAGAGGGCGCATCGGCATAGCATGCAGCCGCTGCCCGGCCCCAGCCACCTCCCCATGACGGCCCTGCGCCCCTTCTCAGCTGCTGAATTCGAGGCCTGGCTGCCGCAGGCCATCGAGGCCTACGCACGCGACAAGACCGCCGCGGGCCAGTGGACGCCCGACGAGGCCCTGGCGCGCTCGCGCGAGGACCACGCCCGCCTGCTGCCCCAGGGCCTGGCCACGGTCGACCACCACCTCTGCGCCATCGTCAACGGCACCGGCACCGCCGTGGGCGTGCTGTGGTTTGCCAGGCAGCGCCTGCATGGCCTGGACATCGCCTATGTCTACAACCTGGAGGTCGACCCGCCGCACCGTCGCCAGGGCCATGCCGCGGGTGCCTTGCGATGCCTGGAGCAGGCCTGCGCGTCCTTCGGCTTCCATGGCATCGCACTGCATGTGTTCGGCCACAACCTGGGCGCCAGGCAGCTTTACGCCCAGCTGGGCTTCGAGCCCACCAATATCAGCCTGTTCAAGCGGGTCGGCGCCGGTGACTGAGCGTTGGCAGCGATCCGCACCCAGCGGCGCCCGCCTGTTGGCGTGGCCGGATCGCTGGATGCCCTGGTGTTTTCACGCCAGCCCCATCTCCCACTGCTTCACCCAGGACCACCCATGACCCACTTCCCGATGCGCTGCCTGTGCGTGGCGCTGGCCGCACTGCTGTGGCTGCCCGCCCAGGCCCAGGACAGCCTGGCTGACCGCCAGGCCGCGGCCGACCGCTACCTGCAGGTGGTGCCGATGTCCCGGATGCTGGACGACGCGTTCGCCGAGATCGGCAAGCAGGTGCCCGCCACGCACCGGGCGCAGTTTCTGGCCGACATGAAAGCGATCGTGCGCGTGGACGCGCTGGAGACCCTGACGCGCGAGGCCATGGTCCGGACCTTCACCGCGGATGAGCTGAATGCGCTGGCCGACTTCTACGGCTCGACCCATGGTGCCAGCGCGATGAAGAAGTTCGGCACCTACATCGCGCAGGTCATCCCGGCGGTCCAGGCCGAGGTGCAGCGGGGCCTGGAGCAGCTGCAGCGGCAGCGCTCGTCGGCCACGACATCGCGCTCGTCGTGACGCGCGGGCGCGCCGCGGCGGGCGCGTCTCAACGCGGCTGGGCCACCGGGTCCAGGATCGGCCCCTGGCCCGCCCAGCGGTCCAGCGCCAGGTAGATCACCGGTGTGATGTAGAGCGTCACCGCCTGGCTGATCAGCAGACCGCCGCACACCGCCAGGCCCAGCGGCTGGCGCAGCTCGGCACCGGCGCCCAGGCCCAGCGCGATCGGCAGCGCGCCCATGAAGGCCGCCAGCGTGGTCATCATGATCGGGCGCAGACGCAGCAGGCAGGCCTGGCGGATCGCCTGCTCGGGCGGCAGGCCCTGGTGGCGCTGCGCGTCCAGGGCGAAGTCGATCATCATGATCGCGTTCTTCTTGACGATGCCGATCAGCATCAGGATGCCGATCGTGGCGATCAGCGTCAGGTCGTGGCCGAAGGCCCACAGCGCCAGCAGCGCGCCCACCGCGGCCGAGGGCAGCCCAGCCAGGATGGTCAGCGGGTGGATGTAGCTCTCGTACAGCACGCCCAGCAGCACGTAGATCACCGCCAGCGCGGCGATGATCAGCACCAGCTGGCCGCCCTGTGAATCCTGGAACACCGCGGCGTCGCCCCCGTAGCTGGCGATGATGGTGGGCGGCAGGCGCAGCTCGGCGCTGTAGGCGCTGATGCGCTTGGTGGCCTCGCCCAGCGGCGCGTCGGGCGCCAGGTTGAAGCTGATCGTCACCGCCTGCAGCTGGCCCTGGTGGTTCACCGCGGTGGGGCCCAGCGTGCGCTGCACCGTGGCAAAGCCCGACAGCGGCACCAGCGCGCCGGTCCGGCTGCGCAGGTAGATCTTGTTGAAGGCGTCCTCGAACTGGCGGTCGGCGTCGGCCGCCTCCATGATGACCTGGAAGCTGTTGCTGGCGCCGTAGATGGTGGACACCTGGCGCTCGCCGAAGGCGCTGTAGAGCGCGCTGCGCAGCTCGGCGATCTGCACGCCCAGCAGCGCCGCCTTGTCGCGATCGATCGCCAGCGTGGCCTGCAGGCCGCGGTTCTGGCTGTCGCTGGTGACGTCGCGGAAGATCGGGTCGGCGCGCAGCTTCTCCTGCAGCTTGCCCGACCATTCGCCCAGCGCGTCGGCGCTGACGCTCTGCAGCGTGTACTGGTAGCGGCTCTTGCTCTGGCGGCCGCCCAGCTGCAGGTTCTGCACCGGTCGCATGTAGACCGCCAGGCCCGGCACCGCGCGGGTCTTCTGGCGCAGACGCTCCACCACCTGGGCCATCGGCGGGCGCTCGGCGCGCGGCTTGAGCACGATGAACATCCGGCCGGTGTTCTGCTGGTTGCCGCCGCTGCCGCCGGTGAAGGCCGACACCGCGGCGATCGCCGGATCGGCGCGGAAGATGTCAGCCGCGCGGGTGTGCAGCTTCACCATCGCCTCGAAGGAGATGTCCTCGGCCGCCTCGGTGGTGACCTGGATCTGGCCGATGTCCTCTTCGGGGAAGAAGCCCTTGGGGCTGCTGACCGCCAGCCAGATCGACAGGCCCAGGCTGCCCAGCGCCAGCAGCCCGATCAGCGCGCGGTGCGCCAGCGCCCAGTCCAGGCTGCGGCCGTAGGCGGCCTGGAAGGCGCTGAAGCCGGCCTCGAAGACGCGGCCCAGGCGGCCTTCCTCCTCGGGCTCGTGGTGGCGCAGGAAGCGGCTGCACAGCATTGGCACCAGCGTCAGCGACACGCCGGCCGACACCAGGATGGCCAGCCCCACCACCACCGCGAACTCATGGAACAGCAGGCCGATCACGCCCGGCATGAAGAAGATCGGGATCAGCACGGCGACCAGCGACACCGAGATCGAGACGATCGTGAAGCTCATCTCGCGCGCGCCGCGGATCGCGGCCTCGAACGGCGCCATGCCGTCCTCCACGTGGCGCACGATGTTCTCGAGCATCACGATCGCATCGTCCACCACCAGGCCCACCGCCAGCGTGATGCCCAGCAGCGAGATGTTGTCCAGGCTGTAGCCGCCAGCGTAGAGCAGCGAGATCGCGCCGATCAGCGACACCGGCAGCGACAGCGTGGGGATCAGCGTGGCCGCGGCGCGGCGCAGGAACAGGAAGATCACCAGCACCACCAGCACCACGGTCAGCGCCAGCGTCAGGTTGACGTCGTGCAGCGCCTCGCGGATCGACAGCGAGCGGTCGTTGACCGGCGTCATCTGCACCGAGGCCGGCAGTTGCGCCGCGAAGCGCGGCAGCATGGCCCGCACCTTGTCGACCACCTGCACCGTGTTGGCATTGGGCTGGCGCTGCACCGCCAGCGTGATGGACGGTTCGCCGTTGAGCGCGGCGTAGGTCTTGACCGACTCCACGCTGTCCTGCACCTCGGCCACGTCGCGCAGCCGCACCGGTGCGCCATTGCGGGCGGCGACGATCACCTGGCCCCACTCGCGGGCACTGGAGAGCTGGCGGTTGGCCTGCACCGTCAGCGTCTGCCGCGGGCCTTCCAGCACGCCCACCGGCGTGTTGGCGTTGGCGCTGGCCAGCACCGTGCGCAACTCATCCAGCGTGACGTTGCGCTCGGCCAGCGCCTCGGGCCGCACCTTGATGCGCACCGCATAGCGGCGCTGGCCGAAGATGAAGACCTGGGCCACGCCGTCGATCGTCGACAGGCTGGGTGCGATCAGGTTCTCGGCGTAGTCGTTGAGCTCGGCGGTGTCCAGCGAGGGCGAGGTCAGCGCCACCAGCAGCACCGGCGCATCGGCCGGGTTGACCTTGCGGTAGCTGGGCGGCGTGGTCATCTCGGCCGGCAGCTGGCGCTGGGCGCGGAACAGCGCGGCCTGCACATCCACCGCGGCGGCGTCGATGTCGCGCGCGGCATCGAACTCCAGCGTCAGCGAGCTGCTGCCCAGCGTGTTGGTCGAGCTGATCACCGACAGGCCGGCGATGGTGCTGAACTGCTTTTCCAGCGGCAGCGCCACCGAGCTGGCCATGGTCTCGGGCGCCGCGCCGGGCAGCGTGGCGTTGACCTGGATGATGGGCGTGTTGTAGCTGGGCAGGGCCGCCACCGGGATCTTCGTCAGCGCCAGTGCCCCGGCCACCACCACGGCCAGGTTCAGCAGCACCGTCATCACCGGACGGCGGATGAAATGCTCGGCAATGTTCATGCAGAAGCCCCGGACGCCGCAGCCGATGCCGCCCCCGACGCGGCCTTCGCCGGCCCCGCCGGCGCCTCGCGCACCAGGCCGCCCGGCCGCAGGTTCTGCTTGCCTTCGACCACCACCCGCTCACCCGGCTGGACGCCCTCGACCACCGCCCACTCGCCGCTGCTGTAGCGCAGCTGCACCGGCCGCAGCTCGGCCGCCATGTCGGCGCCCACCACATAGACCAGGCGCTCCTGGCCGCGCTGCACCAGCGCCACCACTGGCAGCACCGCAGCGTCCTTGATCGTGCGCAGCGTCAGCTTCACGGTCACATACTGGCCGGGCCACAGCAGCTGCTTGGGGTTGGCCAGCGCGCCCTTGACGCGGATGCTGCCGGTGGCGGTGTCCACCGCGTTGTCGATCACGCTGACCGTGCCCTCCAGCGCCTCGCGCGGCGCGGTGTTCGGGCCGCGGCCGCCACCCGCCGCGGGCAGCAGCACCTGCAGCTTTGCGCCCTGGGCGCCGCGGCCCTCGTCGCCGCCGCGCAGCAGTGCGCCCAGCTGGGCTTCGGGCAGGGTGAAGCTCACACCGATCGGGTCGATCTGGGCGATCGTGGCCAGCGCGGTGGCGCCGGTGGGCGAGACCAGGCTGCCCGGGTAGACGTTGACCAGACCGATGCGGCCGGTGAGCGGCGCGCGCAGCGTGGCGTAGCTCACCGCCACCTCACCGGCCTTGACGGCGGCCTGGTCGGCCACCACCGCGGCACGCTGCGCCTCGAGGTTGGCCTGCACGGTGTCGGCCGCGCCCTGCGAGATGAAGTTCTGCGCCCGCAGCTCCTGCGCGCGCATCCACTGCCGCTCCAGGTCGGCCAGCGTCGCCTGGTCGCGCGCCAGCTGGGCGCGGGCCTTGTCCAGGTTGGCCTGTTCGGTGCGGTCGTCAAAGCGGAACAGCAGCTCGCCCTGGCGCACCATCTGGCCTTCCTTGACCACCACCTGGCGCACCGTGCTGCTGATCTGCGGCCGCAGCTCCACGGTGTTGAGCGGCACCACGGTGCCGGCGGCCTCCACGCTGACCGGCATGTCGCGCCGCTGCACCGTGGCCAGCGAGACCACCTGCGCCGGCTTCGGCGCCGACGCGGCCGGCTCGGCCGCGGCCGGCCCGGCGGCCTGGCCGCGCCACCAGGCGCCAGCCGCCACGGCAGCGGCCACGGCCGCCAGGATCAGGACAAGTGAAGACTTCTTCATGAGCCACTCAGGAACGGGAGATCAGGGCCCCCGCCAGCGCCTGCAGCGCCTGCGGGGTGGAGTGCAACTGGGCCGCCGGCAGCCGCGACAGCCGCTCCGCAAAGCCGGCCGCGGTGCGCGACCAGGCGGCGTCCACGATGCGCCGGCCCTCGGCGCTGAGCCGGATCAGTCGCCGGCGGCGGTCGTGGGGGTCGGCGTGCACGCGCAGCAGGCCGCGCTCGGCCAGCGCCGTCACCGCCACCGACGCGGTGGGCAGCGTCACGCCCAGATGGGTGGCCAGCGCGCCGACGCTGCCACCCGGCTCGCGTTGGGCGAACAGCAGCGCGCGGAATTGCGGCACCGTCAGCCCTTCGGGCGCGGCCTGGCGCATCGCGCTGCGGATCTCGCGCATCAGCAGCGGCACCTGGGCCAGCACGGCCTGCGCGCAGACCTCGGCGAGGTCGGCGTGGGGGACGGGCTTCAGCGCGGCAGACACTTCGGAAATCTAACAAATTTCCGGCGCCCGCCGAACCGGGAAGCCCCCCGCTTCAGCCAGGGTTCAGGTGATGCGGTGGAAGTCCAGCCGCACCGCGCGCGCCTGCCGTTCCCCCACCGCCAGCGCCAGGCAGCGGTTCAGGTGCGCCCAGGCCGGCGCGCCGGTGGTGAAGCGCACCACGGTGCGGAAGAAGTACTCGCTGGCGGCCACCGGCTCGCCGCGCGCCAGCCGCGCCATCACCTCGGCGGGACCGTGGCGCAGGCCGTCGCTCTGCACCTCGACCAGCGCGCCGTCGGGCGTGCGGATCACGTAGTGCGCGGCGATCTCCAGCACGCCATCGGCGCGCAGCACCTGCCAGTCCACGCCGCCGGGCAGGATCTCGCCGCTCAGCTCGGGGCCCTCCACCGTGCCGCCCAGCAGCGGCACGTAGCGGCGCTCGCCATGCTTGGCGGGGCCGCCCAGGCTGACCAGCGCGCCCACCTCGCAGACCACGCGGCACATCGGTTGCAGGGCGGGCGGCGGGCTGAAGGGGTCGGTCATGGCGGGGCGTTCGGGTCAGTCGGGATGGACAGGCGGCGTGGCCGGTTGATCATCTTGCGCCAGGCTCGGGCGCTTGCCCAGCCACCCGCCGTCATCCCAGAGGATGACCGCCCCAGCACCCACCTGACCCCGATGAACGCCTGGGCCCTGCCCCTTGCCGATGCCCAACCCGCCTGGTCGCGCGCCCTGCCCGCGGTGGTGCAGGCCGTGGGCGCGCCGGACTTCGACACCCGGGTGCTGCAGGCGCTGGACGAGGCGGCGCTGGGCGTGGGCTCCTGGTCGGTCTACCAGGTCTGGCGCGACCGCCTGCCGCAGCTGCACCTCTCGGGCAGCCTGGGCGTGGCCGACACCACGCGCGACTGCTTCGCTGCCTACCGCGACGCCGGCCTGTACCGCCGCGACAGCAGCTTCGACGCGGTGCGCCCCGGCCACGCCGCGGTGCTGCGCATGCATGCCGACGAGGCGCCCAGCCACGACCACCGTCAGGCCATCTACCTGCGCCATGGCGTGCTGGAGCGGCTGTCGGTGGTGCAGCGGGGCGATGACGGCGCGGTGTTCGCCGTCAATGTCTACCGCCACGCCCACCAGGGCCGCTTCGGCGACGGCGAGCTCGCCGGCTTCGCCCAGCTGGCGCCCGTGCTGCTGGCCGGCGTGCAGCGCCACCTGGCGCTGCGCCAACCGGCCCCCGACCTGCGCGCCGCGCTGAAGGCCCGCTGCGCGGCGCTGACCGAGCGTGAACTGGACGTGTGCGAGCGGCTGCTGCGCGGCTGGAGCTTCGACGGCATCGCCGCCGACCTGGGCCTGAGCGTGGCCACCGCCAAGACCTACCGGGCCCGCGCCTTCGCCCGCCTGGGCCTGCACTTCAAGAGCGAGCTCTTCGCCGCCTTCCTGCCCGGGGGAGACTGTCCTCCTCAGGGATGACAGGCGGCGGCAGCGCCGGGCGGCACACTGCCGGCCTGCTGCCTTGATACCCCCAGGAGACCGCCATGAGCACCCGCCGCCACGCCCTGACCGTCCTCGCCAGCCCCTGGCTGCTGGCCGGCGCCGCCCCCGCGCTGGCCCAGGGCGGCGCGCCGCTGAAGCTGGTGGTGGGCTTTCCGCCCGGCTCCGGCCCCGACGTGGTGGCGCGCCAGCTGGGCCAGAAGCTGGGCGAGCTGATGAAGCAGCAGGTGGTGATCGACAACCGCGCCGGCGCTGGCGGCCAGATCGCCGCCCAGGCGGTGGCCCGCTCGCCGGCGGATGGCAGCACGCTGCTGCTGGGCGAGGTGGGCTCGATCAGCATCTCGCCCGCCGCCTACCGCAAGCTGCCCTACGACCCCGCCAAGGACTTCGTGGTCGTGGCCGAGGTGGTGCGCTCCGACTTCGTGCTGGTGGTGCCCGCCACCTCACCGGCCAAGACCGTGGCCGAATTCGTCGCCGCCGCCAAGGCGCAGAAGGACCGCGTCAACTTCGGCACCTTCGGCGCCGGCACGCCGGGCCATTTCGGCGCCGAGGTCTTCGGCAGCCTGGCCGGCTTCGCGGTCGAGCCCATCCACTACCGCGCCACCGGCGACGCCGTCACCGCCATCATCGCCGGCGACGTGATGGGCGCCTTCGTCTCCACCGCGCTGGCGCTGGCCCAGGTCAAGGGCGGCAAGATGCGCGCGCTGGCCACCACCGCGCCCCAGCGCTCCGCCCTGCTGCCCGAGGTGCCCACCTTCACCGAAGCCGGCTACCCCAAGGCCGACTTCTCCGCCTGGTTCGCGCTGCTGCTGCCCACCGGCACCCCGGCCGCCACCGTGGACGCGCTGAGCCAGCAGGCCGTGGCCGCCCTGCAAAGCCCCGACCTGCGCCAGAAGCTGCAGGAGGCCGGCTTCAGCATCGTTGGCAGCGGCCGCGCCGACACCGAGCGCATGCTCAAGGCCGAGGCGGCGCGCTGGGCGGCGGTGGTCAAGACGTCGGGGTTCCAGGGGGACTGAAGCGGGCGGCGTTGTTGCCGTGGCGTTTGTCTGACGCCCCCGCGCTTGAGATCGTGATGCTCTCCGACCCCGGATTGACATCATCCAAGAAGTCTTGGAAATGCGGCGCGCGCGCGCTACCAGCCGAGCTGCCGCGCCGCTTCGAGTCCCTCGTCTAACGCGCCCTGGCGGAATGACCTGATCGGCCCGTCGCGCGCGGCCGAGCTGCTGCATACGCGATGTCAGCGTTGGACCCTACAGCGGGAACGCCCCAGAAGACCTCGGAGTGAGCCGACAAGGAAAACAAACGCGACGCTAAGTGGTTGATAAATAAGACTTATCGACAGTCGACCACTTCTTTTTCTGCCGCCGCGGAGAACAAGCTGCGCTCTGCGCTTGCCCTTCTGTTCGTTCTGTCCTTCAAGCGCCGCCCAGTGTCCCTTGACCCCTCACAGATAACAAAGACGATCCTAAGTCTTTGATTATCAAGATAAATTCCCAGTGGGCGCGTTGTTTTCTTCCAGCGCGGATAACAACGACCCGTTCTCGCTGCCCTGTGCGGGCTTGGTGTAGGCCATGTTGCGCTTTCCACGCCCAGGCAGCGGCGCCAACAAGCCTTGCTCGCGCCAGGCCGCCAGCAACTTGGAGGCCTTCAGCGTGTCAACCTTGGCGATCCGCACGACATCGGCGTTGGCGATCGAGCCGTGGCGGTCGAGCCAGTCGCTCACCTCATCCCAGGCGCTGGGGCGCCGCAGGTTCAGCAGTGTCACCGTCACGCTCTCCACCTCGACGTCGGTGCTCTGGCGGTATTGCGGCGGGTAGAGCTTGGCCAGCGCCATCTCGGCGAACATCATGCGCACGCCCTCACCGGCATCGATGTTGGGCGCCACCGGAAACTCCCGCAGGTTCTGGGCGATCAGCGGGTTGCGCGCCCGTGAGCCGGACCGGGCGATGGTGGCCGGGGTGATGCCCCCGGGGAAGACGCCAGGGCTCTCCACCTCCACCCGGTCGTCGAAGATGCGGATGAAGATGTCGCGGTTGAGCCGGTAGTCGCGGTGCACCACCGCGTTGACGATGGCCTCCTTCACCACCCGCTCGGGGTACACATGCTGGGTCTTGAAGCCGCTGCCCGAGAGCGTCAGCCCCTGCGCCAGTTCATCCAACACCAGGGTCACGGCCGCATCGATCTGGTCCACCAGCGGACCGCGCACGGTCTTGGGCTGCTTGCGCAGGTTGGGCGTGGCGCCAGGCACCACCGCCTTGCCGTCGTACACCATCACGCGGATATCGGCCCGGGTGTCGTGCGCGGCCAGCAGGCTGCCAGGCTCATCGGCAAACAGCAGCACCGCCGCGCGCTTGGGCTGCACCACACCGCCCACCTCGTCGGCCAGGCCAATGCGCAGCAACTGGTCGGCCATGTCGCCGCTCTTGAGCCCGCGGGCGCTGACGTAGCGCTGCCAGGCATCGGTCTTCAGCCGGTCCAGCGGAACTGCCACCGGCTCGCTGGCCGCGCTGCGCACGCCGCGCCGGTACGACAGCTCGGTCACTTCGGGTGCCGACATCTGGCGGTTGCCGGCATCCAGCCGCGTGTAGGTGCCGCCGTTGACGATGGAGTGCACCGCGCGGCTGCGGCCCACCTGCACCAGCAGCAGGTGACCGTCGGTGCCCTTGGCGGGGCCGTTGTGCAGCGTGCAGGCCAGGCGGCGAATCTGGATCGCCTCGATGGCTGGCTGGAACTCGGTGCCCAGCTTGCGCAGCAGCTCATCCACCGCCTCGGCGTTCTCTTCCACGCCGAACAGCCGGGCCGACCCTTTGAAGTCCTTCAGGTCGGCCACGCCCAGCACCAGCACACCACCATCGGTGTTGGCCAACGCGCAGATCGTCTCCAGCGCCTTGCCCACCATCTTGCCGCTGACGCGCTTGAACTCGCGCTGGCGGGTCTCGCCCAGGCCGATGAGCATCTTGGTCAGCGCGGCGGCAGTGCTGAGCGGCTCGTCGTGGATCTGCATGGTGTGTTGTGCCTTGATGCCTTCAGGAGGCTACTGCCTGCGCCACCAGCGCCTCGGCCAACTGCGCGTGCTTGGCGCGGGCGGCGGCGATGCGGGCTTTGAGCTGGTCGCAGAGGGTGAGGAGTTCGGTGACCGCCGCAACAATGCGGTCCTGCTCGTCTAGCGGAGGCACCGGTATCGGCGCAGCCTTGAGTTTGGCCTGCGAAATGTTGACCTGACTAGCCGCCATGCCCGACTTGGCCTGTTCAAGGTACGCGGCAGTCCTTCCAGCGTTCAGACAGAGCGCCATGAAGCTGCCCACAACGCGCGCTTTGGGTCGAAATCGAATGATCTTGTCGGAGAGCATCAGCCGCGGGCGTGTGGCCTCCACCAAGCACGAGATCGCAACGCGGCTCATCGGGCCTGCGCGGGTGAACAGGATGTCACCCACCCTGACCTCAGCTTCGGGGCGGGGCTCCAGATGAGAAGGCAAGCACTTGTTCTCAGCCTGCACGTACTGAAGGCTTTGAACTGCGGTAGTGCGAAGGACACCCCAAGCCTCTTCGGACGGGGACGGTGCATCAAGACACGCAGGGCTCCAGCCGGAGTCCATGCCAGTGACCTCTGCACCAAGCGTCGACCATTCCCACGACGCTTCACCTGCGCTCCCGGCCGACAAGCGACCAGACACCGCAACATCGCGGATCACCTGCTTGAGCTTGTCGACAGCCTCCACAGTCGCGAACGAAATCTGGAACTGCCCCACCAGGCGCTGCCAGCACGCCTGGAACTCGTCGGCATCGCGGGCCTGGGTCAGGCTGTCCAGCAGCGCCTGCACCAGCCGGGCGTGTGCGGCCTCGGCGTCCTTCTGCCGCGCTTCCAGCCGGTCGCACAGGGCCATCAGTTCATCGATCTTGGCGACGATGCGGCGCTGCTCTGCGAGGGGCGGCACTGCAACTGGGAGCGGCCGTAGCTTTGCAAGCGAGATGTTCGCGATGTTCGTTGTCTGACTCGCACCGTCAATCAGATCGCGCCTGGCTACAGGGGTACGAAGCAACGCCATCACGAAACGCGGTTCCATCAGGATCGGGCGTATGACACCGAGGAAGCCACCGAAGGAGGCCTTCTCCACAGGAATTTCAGTGACAAGCGCGACCTTGCCAACCAGCTCTCGACTGTTGGCCATCGACATCACGATGTCAGACACCTGCAGGACTTGGTCCTCCCGAGCGACGAACTCTTCGCCAACGTACAAGAGGTCATCCCATTCGACTCGATCCTGCACATTGGCTGTCCGGAGACACGCGATTCGTCCAGGCGCCGGGGCCTTCGTCTTCTCGCTGGCCGGGAAGGTGATGCCGCGCACGATCTCGACAACATCGCCAAGCTGGGCAGCGGCCCAGCCGGTAGGAAGTTGGTCGGGCAACTCGTTGCGCTCGAAGCTGCTGGACTTGGTCTGTTTGCCCTTCATCAACGACGCGTGCAGTTTGCCGATGCGGACGAGAAGATCTTGTCCGGACTCATCGTTCATATCCTGCGCGACCAACCGCCCCGTAACACCAAGCTCAAGGATCAGTTCACGTAGACGCCGAATGCCATTTGGCGCAGAGGCTAGTAGCGACAAGTTCTCCGTGTGAAAAGCTGTCACTCTCCACCCTCCAATGCCCCCGCCAGCGCCGCCTTCAACTGCCCCTGCAACTGGGCAATCTCCGCCTGCATCTGCCGATACTCAGCCAGCAGCCCCTCGGGGTCGTGGCTGACCTGCTCACCCTGGTGCGGGTTCTTGACGTCCAGGTTCCAGCCACGCTCGCGGATGGCGTCCACGCTGACCTTCCAGGCCTGTTCATTACCCACGCGCGCCGCAAACCCATCGGCCTCGCTACCCCACCAAGCCTGCTCGGCCGCGAACTCCTCGACGCGCATCGGCCGCGTCTTGCTGTAGTTCTTCATCCCCGCCGGGTAAGGATGCTCGTAGAACCACACGTCGGTGGTCGGCCGGCCCTTGGTGAAGAACAGCAGGTTGGTCTTGATGCCGGTGTAGGGGTTGAACACGCCGTTGGGCAGGCGCACCACGGTGTGCAGGTTGCACTCGGTGAGCAGCTTCTCCTTGATGCGGCTCTTGATGCCTTCGCCGAACAGAAAGCCGTCAGGCAGCACCACCGCTGCGCGGCCGCCGTCCTTCAGCAAATGCATGATCAGCACCAGGAACAGGTCGGCCGTCTCGCGGGTGCGGAAGGCGGCGGGGAAGTTGGTTTCGATGCCGTCTTCTTCCATGCCGCCGAAGGGCGGGTTGGCCACGATGCAGTCCACCCGGTCCTTCGGGCCCCAGCTGATCAGCGGCCGCGCCAGCGTGTTGTCGTGGCGGATCTGACTGGGCACCTCGATGCCGTGCAGGATCATGTTGGTGGTGGCCAGCAGGTGCGGCAGCGGCTTCTTCTCCACGCCGTGTATGCTGGCCTGAAGGATCTGCTCGTCCTCAGGCGTCTTCACGTAGCGTGAGCGCTTGTGCTCGATGGTGCAGGTGAGAAAGCCGCCGGTGCCGCAGGCCGGGTCCATCACTTTCTCGTGCAGCTGCGGGTCGACCATGCGCACCATGAACTCGGTGACGGGCCGCGGCGTGTAGAACTCGCCCGCGTTGCCGGCGTTTTGCAGATCGCGCAGCAGCTGCTCGTACATGTCGCCAAAGGCGTGCCGCTCCTGGGCCTTGTTGAAGTCCACCGCCGCCTGGATCTTGTTGATCACCTGGCGCAGCAGCTGGCCCGACTTCATGTAGTTGTAGGCGTCTTCAAAGACGCTGCGCACCACGTAGGCCACCGGGCTCTGGCTGTGGCCCTTCACCGGATCGGTCAGGTTCTGCAGGCCAGGGAACAACTCGTTGTCGATGAAGCTCTTCAGCTCATCGCCGGTCATGCCTTCCGGATTGGCCGCCCAGTTTCTCCAGCGGTAGGCCTCGGGCAGCGGGCTTTGGTAGTCGTTGTTCAGCAGCTCCCATTCCTGCTCGCGGTCGTCAAAGATCTTCAGGAACAGCATCCAGACGAGCTGGCCGATGCGCTGGGCGTCGCCATCGACGCCCACGTCCTTGCGCATGATGTCCTGGATGGACTTGATGGCGGATGAAATCGACATGGGTACAGGCGGGGAAGGTCAGGCCTGGCGCGGCGGGTAGAGCTGGCGCTCCAGGTCGGCAATGGCCTGCGTGTAGCCGGCCTTGCCACCGAAGGCCTTGACCAGCTCCATCGGCGCGCCAATGCGGTCAAAGGGCGGCAATTGCAGGATCTTCAGGTCCTCGATGGGTTCAATGCCGGTGTCGGCGTACTTCTCCAGCAGCGCCTCCAGCACCTGGCGTGCAGCGCCCTGGTACTGGGCGAAGTAGTTGCGCTTTTTCACGCCCTCAGCACGCTCGCGGCGTGACAGCGGCGGTTGGTCGAAGGCCACATGGCAGATCAGGTCGAACGGGTCCAGCGGCTGGCCGGTCTTGGCCTGGACCTCGTCGGCCAGCGGCTCCCACAGCACGCCCAGGGCGGCCAGTTCGTCGATGACGGCCTTCTTCTGATCGGCGCTGCTCCAGCGGCGCAGGAAGTCGTCCATCGAGCGGAACTGCTTGGCCACGCACTGGCGGGTGTAGTCGCGCAGGCTCTCGGTGATCAGGGCGCCGTTGGGGCCGTAGTACTGCACCCGCTCGGCCACGATGTGTACGGTGACGTCGCCGCCCACCACGTATTTGCGGCGCGGCGCGGTGTCGTCGTCCGGCCGGTCTGCATCCGGCGGGTCGTCGCCCGGATCCGGGCGGACGGGGTCCAGCCCATCGGGCGGCGCATCGGTGTCCGGCGGTGTGGGGGGCTCGTCCTCGGTGGGTTCGTAGATCTGCACCGGCTCACCGTCGAACGCCGGATCGGCGAACAGCTCGGTGGCCTTCTTGAAGTCCATGATCGTGAACCAGAACTTGCCGTAGTCCTCGTTGATGCGCGTGCCGCGGCCGATGATCTGCTTGAACTCGGTCATCGAGCCGATGTGCTGGTCCAGCACGATCAGCTGACAGGTCTGCGCGTCCACGCCGGTGGTCATCAGCTTGCTGGTGGTGGCGATGACCGGCCAGCGCACCTCGGGGTTGATGAAGTTGTCCAGCTCGGCCTTGCCCTCGGCGTCGTCGCCGGTGATGCGCATGACGTACTTGCGGTTCTCCTTCACCCGCTCGGGGTTCAGGTTCACCAGGGCCTGGCGCATGCGCTCGGCGTGGTCGATGTCGTCGCAGAAAACGATGGTCTTGGCGTAGGGGTTGCCGGCTTTCAGGAACTGCGTGACCTTGGTGGCCACGGCCTGGGTGCGCATTTCCAGCACCAGCTGGCGGTCCATGTCCTTGAGGTTGTAGATGCGGTCCTCAATCGGCTGGCCGTGCTTGTCCAGCATGCCCCGCGGCGGGCGCCAGCCCTGCAGGTCGCGGTCGAAGTCGATGCGCACCACCTTGTAGGGCGCCAGGAACCCGTCCTCGATGCCTTGGCGCAGGCTGTAGGTGTAGACCGGCTCGCCAAAGTAGAAGGTGCTGGAGACTTCCCTGGTCTCCTTGGGCGTGGCGGTCAGGCCGATCTGCGTCGCGCTTTGGAAGTACTCCAGGATGTCGCGCCAGGCCGAGTCGTCGGCCGCGCTGCCGCGGTGGCATTCGTCCACCACGATCAGGTCGAAGAAGTCGGGTGAGAACTGCTTGTAGACGTTCTTGTCTTCCTCGGCGCCGCTGACGGCCTGGTACAGGCTGAGGTAGATCTCGTAGCTGGTGTCGATCTTGCGGCCGGTGATCTTGGTCATCGCCGCGCCGAAGGGCTTGAAGTCGTTGTTCTTGGTCTGGTCGACCAGGATGTTGCGGTCGGCCAGGAACAGGATGCGCCTGGCCTGCTTGCTCTTCCACAGGCGCCAGATGATCTGGAAGGCGGTGTAGGTCTTGCCGGTGCCGGTGGCCATCACCAGCAGCACGCGCTGCTGGCCCTTGGCCACGGCCTCCACGGTGCGGTTGATGGCGTTGACCTGGTAGTAACGCGGCGCACGGCCCGAGCCGTCGTCGTAGTAAGGCGCCTCGGCCTTGGGCGTGCTGGTGGCGTCCAGGCCGCGCCAGGTGCAATAACGCGCCCACAGGTCGGCTGGCGCCGGGAACTGATCCAGCGTCAGGTGGGTTTCAACGGCTGCACCGGGTGCGCTGCCGTCCACGGTGTGGTCATGGAAGACGAAGCCGTCGCCATTGCTGGTGAAGGCGAAGGGCACGTCCAGCGCGTCGGCGTAGTCCAGTGCCTGCTGCATGCCGTCGCCCGGACCATGGGTGTTGTCCTTCGCCTCGATCACCGCGATGGGCCGGTTGGGCGCGTGGTACAGCACATAGTCCGCTCGTCGCGCTTTGCCGCGGGCATGCAGCTTGCCGCGAACGATCACCCGGCCGTGCGTGAAGGTGACTTCCTCGCGCACCTGGCGCTGGATGTCCCATCCGGCCGCCGCCACGGCGGGGGTGATGAACTTGGTGCAGATGTCGCGTTCGCTGAGCGTTTTCTTGTCCACGACGGCTTCTCCCTGGGCGCGGGTGGGGCGCCGACCTTGATTGTGCCGCCGTGTCGCGCCCGGACAGGGGGCGCGCTTCAGAGCGCGAAGATCTTCCCCGGATTCAGGATGTTGTCCGGGTCCAGCGCCCGCTTGACCGCGCGCATCATCGCCACCGCGCCCTCGCCGGTTTCCTCGATCAGGAAGCCCTGCTTGTGCAGGCCGATGCCGTGTTCGCCGGTGCAGGTGCCGCCCACGGCCAGCGCGCGGCGCACCACGCGCTCGTTCAGCGATTCGGCCAGGTCGCGCTCGCCGGGCAGGTTGGGGTCGAGCAGGTAGGCGATGTGGAAGTTGCCGTCGCCCACATGGCCGACGATGAAGTAGGGCAGGCCGCTGGCGCGGGCCTCGTCCTCCGCGGCCACGACCATCTCGGCCAGGCGGGCGATGGGCACGCAGGTGTCGGTGGTGACGGCGCGGCAGCCCGGGCGCATCTGCAGCGCCGACAGGTAGGCGTGGTGGCGCGCGGTCCACAGCCGGGTGCGCTCTTCGGGGGTGGTGGCCCACTGGAAGTCTTCGCCACCGTGGTCCTTGGCGATCTCCTGCACGGTGGCGGTCTGCTCGGCCACGCCAGCCTCGCTGCCGTGGAACTCCATCAGCAGCATCGGCGCCTCGCGCAGGCCCAGCTTGTCGTGGTTGTTCACGGCGCGCACCGCGTTGACGTCCAGCAGCTCGCAGCGGGCGATCGGCACGCCCATCTGGATGACCTGGATGGTGGTGGCCACGGCCGAGGCGATGTCGGGGAAGAAGCACACCGCCGCGGCCAGGCTCTCGGGCAGCGGGTGCAGCTTCAGCGTGATCTCGGTGATCACGCCCAGCGTGCCTTCGGAGCCCACCATCAACCGGGTCAGGTCGTAGCCGGCGCTGCTCTTGCGCGCCTGGGTGCCGGTGCGGATGACCTGGCCGCTGGCGGTGACCACCTCCAGCGCCAGCACGTTCT
The DNA here is from genome assembly GCF_018069845.1 of Ideonella alba. Classification (NCBI taxonomy): domain Bacteria; kingdom Pseudomonadati; phylum Pseudomonadota; class Betaproteobacteria; order Burkholderiales; family Sphaerotilaceae; genus Ideonella; species Ideonella alba. The sequence goes on along the minus strand of NZ_JAGQDD010000013.1, from coordinate 4,794 downwards.
CGCGCATCGTGCCGTAGCGCACGGCGTTGGTGCCCGAGGCGCGGGTGGCGCACATGCCGCCGAGCGAGGCGTCGGCGCCAGGGTCGATCGGGAAGAACAGGCCCAGGTCCTTGACCTCGCGGTTGAGCTGGCTGCGGGTGACGCCGGGCTGCAGCGTGGCGGTCAGGTTCTCGGGCTCGGCGCGCAGCACGCGGTTCATGCGCGAGAGGTCCAGGCTGACGCCGCCCTGCACCGCCAGCAGGTGCCCCTCCAGCGACGAGCCCACGCCAAACGGGATCACCGGCACGCGGTGCGCGGCGGCCAGCGTCACCGCATCGGCCACGTCCTGGGTGGATTCGCAGAAGACCACTGCGTCGGGCGGCGCCACGTCGAAGGGCGATTCATCGCGGCCGTGCTGCTCGCGCACCGCCAGCGCGGTGGAGAGCCGGTCGCCGAAGCGCTGGCGCAGCGCGTCGATCAGGGCGGCGGGCGCGGTGCGGGGGGCGTTGGCGGTGGACAGCATGGACAGCTCGCGAAAGTGGGTGCAGGATTCTAGGAACTCCTCAAGTGCCGTCCGTGCGGCGCCGATAAGTCCGACAGGCCGGGATGGCGCCATCCCGCCACAGCCCCGCCCACCATGAGCCGCGAACGCCGCAACCTCTACCGCATCCTGCACGTCCAGCCCGAGGCACCGCCCGAGGTCATCAAGGCCGCCTGGCGGGCGCTGATGAGCACGCTGCGCGCCCACCCCGACCTGGGCGGCGACACCGAGACCGCGGCGCGCCTGAATGCCGCCTACGAGGTGCTGTCCGACCCGGCGCGCCGCGCCGCCTATGACCGCAGCCTGCGGCGCACGCCGCGCGGGCCGGCCGCCCCACCGGCTGACAGCGCGCCGCGGGCCACCGCCAGCCCGCCGCCAGCGCCGCCGCCGCGAGCGGCGGCAGGCTCAGGTGGTTGCCCCTTCTGCGGCCACCCCCATGCCCCGACGCTGCCGCGCGATGCCCGCTGCAGCGCCTGCGACAGCCCGCTGACGCCGCTGCCCGCCCGCCCACGCCGCGGCGAGGCGGCGGGCCGCCGCCATGATGAGCGCTTCGCGCGCGATGCCGTGGTCGAGCTGCGTCTGCCCGCCGAGCGCCTGCCGCGCCGCGCGCGGCTGCGCGACCTGTCCTTCACCGGGCTGCAGCTGTGGGTCGAGACGCCGCTGGCCGTGGGCCGCGTGCTGCGCGTGACCACGCCGCAGTTCGACGCCCTGGTCAGCGTGGTCGGCTGCCGCAAGCAGGGGGTCGGCCATTCGGTGCACGGGCGGCTGCTGACGCTGTCGCTGGCGCCGGCGGCCAAGGGGGTGTACGTTGATGCGCAGGCCTGAGCGCTTCCCCCGGCCTCAGTTCCAGATCCGGTAGATCCAGAAGCGCTCGTCCTCGGCAATCCGCTGGCGCAGCTCCTGCGGCGCGAAGCCGGTGACGCGGCGCGTTTCGCGGCACAGGTGCGACTGGTCGGCGTAGCCGGTGTCGGCCGCCACGTCGGCCCAGCGCACCGGGCCCTCGCCTTCGGCCAGCGTGCGAAAGAAGGCCTGCTCGGCGCGGCCCAGGCCGCGCAGCTCGCGCATCGGCAGGCCGGTCCAACCCTTGATGCGGCGCTCGAACTGCCGCAGGCTGCGCCCCACGCCCGAGGCCGCCGCCTGCAGTGCCAGGCCCTGCAGCCAGTCCTGCAGGCGCAGCAGGTGCGGGTGGTCGGCGCTGCGCCGCAGGGCCTGCCAGCGCGGCGCCAGGAAGCTCTCGATCAACACCACCCGCGTGGCATCGTCGGGCGCGGCCAGCACGGCGTCGGCCATCGCCTGCCACGAGGCGTCCAGCGCCTCGTCCAGCGGCACGAAGCGGTTCAGGTAGCGCGCCGGATCGACCCCGGTGAGCGCCTGCAGCGCGTCGGGCATCAGCATCAGCATCATGCCGTGGCCCTCGGTGCTGTTGCGCGAGTGGGTGGGTCGGGTGAACGGGCCGGCCAGCGATACCTGAGGCAGGCGCTGCGGTGGCTGGCCCGGCTCCAGCAACTCGGAGTGGCCGGCGAAGAACCAGCTGATCGTGCACAGCGGCGAGGCCGGGAAATGGTTGTGGTGCCACTCGGCCGGCCAGTCGCGGCCGATGCCCAGCGTGCTGCGCGAGACGATGGCGCGCACGCAGTGGCTCAGCGACCAGTGCGGCAGCCACAGCTGGGCCGGTGCGCGGTTGCGCTGGGCCAGCACCGGCTGCAGGGGGGGCGCGAGCGTTGCCATCCCGCCAGTGTAGGCAGATGGCGCGGCCCGCGGGCCCAAGCCCCGCCGATGTCGGGAACGTTCAAGACGGCGGACGCCGCCGGCCTTAGGCTGCCGCCCATGAACCACTGGCTTGCGAGCGCCTGTGCGGCGCTGATCGGCATCGGCCTGACCCATTCGGTGATGGGTGAACGCCGCATCTTCCTGCCCTGGCTGGCGTCGCCACCGCGCGACCTGCCGCGGGCCCACCGGGTCATCCTGCGCGCCAGCTGGCACCTGCCCACGCTGCTCGGGTGGGGGCTGGCGGCGGTGCTGGCGCTGCTGGCGGTCGGCGGCGCGGCCGACGCGCGCTCGACGATGCTGGCGGCCATGGCGCTGGCGGTCGGTGCCTGCGGCCTGCTGGTGGCGCTGGCCACGCGGGGGCGGCACCAGGGGGGCACGGCGATGCTGGCCACGGCGGTGCTGATCGCCGTCGGCCGCTGGCAGGTGGGGGTCGCATGAGCGCCACCCCGACGACCGCGCCGCCCGGACCCGCCTGCCCCTGGTGGGGCCTGCCGCTGCTGCGCGCGATGTACCGCGACTACCTGGGTTTCGCCGCTGGCCTGCAGCGCGAGCACGGCGACGTGGTGGCCCTGCGCCTGGGCACCGAGCGCAGCTGGGACCTGTTCCACCCCGACGATGTACGCGCCGCCCTGGTCGACCACGCTGACGACCTGCTGCGCTGGGAACGCGGCACCGAGGTCTTCTCGCAGGCCTTCGGCCAGGGCCTGCTGGTGGCCGAGGGCGAGCCCTGGCGCCGCCAGCGCCGCATGCTGGCACCGGGCTTCCTGCCGCGCCGCGTGCAGGGCTATGCGGCGCTGATGGTGGACGCGGCGCGCAGCGCGCTGGACGCCGCCCTGCCGCCCGACCAGGACCATTCGGTGCGCCCGGTGGAGACGCTGTTCAACGGCCTGACCATGGACGTGATCATGCGCACGCTGTTCAGCAGCCGCGCGCCCGCGCAGGCCGCCGCGGCGGCCGAGGCCACCCAGGTGCTGTCGCAGGCGGCGATGCAGGAGATGTTCTGGCCCGCCTCCCTGCCCGACTGGCTGCCGCTGCCGCACAAGCGCGCCAAGCGCCGGGCGATGCGGGTGCTGACCGGCCTGGTCGACGGCCAGATCGCCCAGCGCCTGGCGCTGCCGCCCGACCAGCGGCCCACCGACGACCTGCTGGCGATGCTGCTGGCGGTGCGCGACGAGGACGGCAGCGGCCTCACCGCGACCGAGCTGCACGACCAGTGCATGGTGATGTTCCAGGCCGGCCACGAGACCAGCGCCACCGCGCTGCTCTGGTGGAGCTGGCTGATGGCCAGCCACCCCGAGGCCGCCGCCCGCGCCCGCCAGGAAGTGGACGAGCACCTGGCCGGGCGCGACCCCACGGCCGCCGACGGCGCGGCCCTGCCCTACCTGGCCGCCACGCTGAAGGAGGCGATGCGCCTGTACCCGCCGGTGGCCGCGGTGATGACCCGGCGCGCCACGCGTGGCTTCGAACTGGCCGGCCGCCCGCTGCCCGCCGGCACGCTGCTGCGCGTCACGCCCTGGGTGATCCAGCGCGACCCGCGCTGGTTCCCCGAGCCCGAGGCCTTCCGCCCTGAACGCTTCCTGGCCGACGACCCGGCGCAGCCGCGCAGCGCCTGGATGCCCTTCGGCGTCGGCCCGCGGGTGTGCATCGGGCAGCATTTCGCGATGCTGGAGATGACGCTGGTGGCCGCGCTGCTGCTGCAGCGCTGCACGCTGGAGACGCTGCCCGGTGAGCCCGCGCCGCAGCCGCGCATGTATGTCACCCTGCGCCCCACGTTGCCGGTGCGCCTGCGGCTGCAGCGCCGCGGCCCGCTGCGGCCACAATCGGCGCCATGCGCATCCTCAGTGTCAACACCGCCCGTGTCGAGCGCCGCCTGATCAACGGCCGCCTGGTCGCCACCGCGATCGCCAAGCGGCCCCGCAGCGGCGCCGTGTCCTATGGCCCGCTGGGCCTGGACGGCGACGAGCAGGCCGACCCCAGCGTGCACGGCGGCCTCTCCAAGGCCATCTATGCCTACCCCAGCGAGCACCTGCCGGTCTGGCGCACCATGCGCGCCCAGGCCCGCGCCGGCGACTGGGCCGATGACATCCCGCCCGGCCTGATGGGCGAGAACCTGACGCTCGAAGGCCTGCTCGAGAAGGACCTGTGGCTGGGCGACCGCCTGCGCTTCGCCGACGGCGGCGTGCTGGTCGTCAGCGAGCCGCGCTTCCCCTGCTTCAAGTTCAACGCCGCCATGGGCTTCAACAAGGCCGCCAAGCTGATGGCCGAGTCGGGTTGGTGCGGCACCTACCTGGCGGTGCTCCACCCCGGCGCCGTGCAGGCCGGCCAGACCTTCGAACTTGAACCAGGCCCGCGCGAGGTCGGCCTGGTCGAGGCCTTCCGCGCCAAGGTGCGGGGGCGGGACTTCGACGCCGCGTGAGCGGCGGCTCCCTGCCCACAGCGGCCGTAGGCCGCTGTGGGCCAACGCGCTACGCCAACCGTGCCGCCAAGGGCTGGGCAGGCAGGCA
>NZ_JAGQDD010000012.1:0-137050 GCF_018069845.1 Ideonella alba | reverse complement strand
CTGGAGCGGGAAACGAGGCTCGAACTCGCGACCTCAACCTTGGCAAGGTTGCGCTCTACCAACTGAGCTATTCCCGCTTGGGATGCGTAGGCCGGTGGGCCCCGCCGGTGCGCCCGAGGGCCCACCGGTTGGTGATCTGGAGCGGGAAACGAGGCTCGAACTCGCGACCTCAACCTTGGCAAGGTTGCGCTCTACCAACTGAGCTATTCCCGCATGGCTTCAGGAGACTGGAGGCGCGATCCAGAGTCGAACTGGACTAGACGGATTTGCAATCCGTTGCATAACCGCTTTGCTATCGCGCCTTCGGATTCCCGAAGGAGGCGTGCGCCGCCAGGCTCCCCCGATGAAAAAGGGAAGCCGGGGCTTCCCTCTTGGGCATCTGGAGCGGGAAACGAGGCTCGAACTCGCGACCTCAACCTTGGCAAGGTTGCGCTCTACCAACTGAGCTATTCCCGCTTGGGGTTCCTCTCGGAACACACTCGCCGCTGACGCGCTTGGTGTCGCTCGGCCTGCCGCTCTTTTGCAAGAGCCGCCTGCCGCAGCAGCGAAGCTCGCATTATAGGCAAAAACATGGCCGCTATGAAGCGGCCATGACTTTTTTTCGGCGAGTGGATCAGTGGGTCAGGTCGGGCCCGGTGCCCACGGCGCCGCTCTCCGCAGCCGGCGCGGCGGCGGCCGGCGCCTCCTCGTCGGGCAGCGGTGTCGGCGCCGATTCCAGCGCCACGTCCAGCACCTTGTCGATCCAGCGCACCGGCACGATCTCGAGCTGGCTCTTGACGTTGTCCGGGATGTCCTGCAGGTCCTTGACGTTTTCCTCCGGGATCATCACCAGTTTGATGCCGCCGCGGGCCGCCGCCAGCAGCTTCTCCTTCAAGCCGCCGATCGCCGTGACCTCGCCGCGCAGCGTGATCTCGCCGGTCATCGCCACATGCGCCTTGACCGGGATGCCGGTCAGCGCCGAGACGAAGGCGGTGGTCATCGCGATGCCGGCGCTGGGGCCGTCCTTGGGCGTGGCGCCATCGGGCACGTGGATGTGCACGTCGCGCTTCTCGAACAGTTCGTCCTTGATGCCCAGGCGGCGCGCGCGGCTGCGCACCACGGTGCGTGCGGCCTCCACCGATTCCTTCATCACGTCGCCCAGCGAACCGGTGCGGATGATGTTGCCCTTGCCCGACATGGCCGTGGCCTCGATGGTCAGCAGGTCGCCGCCCACCTCGGTCCAGGCCAGACCGACCACCTGGCCGACCTGGTTGGTCTTCTCGGCGCGGCCGAAGTCGAACTTGCGCACACCCAGGAAGTCGTGCAGGTTCTCGTCGGTCACCACCACCTGGCCGCTGTAGGTCTTGAGCTGGTGGCCCTTGACGACCTTGCGGCAGATCTTGGAGATCTCGCGCTCCAGCGAGCGCACGCCGGCTTCCCGCGTGTAGTAGCGGATGATGCCGCGGATGGCCGCCTCGGTGACGTCCATCTCCTCGGCCTTGACGCCGTTGTTCTTGGCCTGCTTGGGCAGCAGGTAGCGCTGGGCGATGTTGAGCTTCTCGTCCTCGGTGTAGCCCGACAAGCGGATCACTTCCATGCGGTCCAGCAGGGCCGGCGGCATGTTCATCGAGTTGGAGGTGGCCACGAACATCACATCCGACAGGTCGAAGTCGACCTCGATGTAGTGGTCGCTGAAGGTGTGGTTCTGCTCGGGGTCGAGCACCTCCAGCAGCGCCGACGACGGATCACCGCGGAAGTCCATGCCCAGCTTGTCGATCTCATCGAGCAGGAACAGCGGGTTGCGCACGCCCACCTTGGACAGGCTCTGCAGCACCTTGCCCGGCATCGAGCCGATGTAGGTGCGGCGGTGGCCGCGGATCTCGGCCTCGTCACGCACGCCGCCCAGGGCCATGCGCACGAACTTGCGTCCGGTGGCGCGCGCCACACTCTGGCCCAGCGAGGTCTTGCCCACGCCCGGGGGGCCCACCAGGCACAGGATCGGCGCCTTGACCTTGTCGACGCGCTGCTGCACCGCGAGGTATTCCAGGATGCGGTCCTTGACCTTCTCCAGGCCGTAGTGGTCCTCGTTGAGGACCTCCTCGGCGTTGCCCAGGTCGTGCTTGACCTTGGACTTGCGGGCCCAGGGCAGACCGATCAGCGTGTCCAGGTAGTTGCGCACCACCGTGGCCTCCGCCGACATCGGCGACATCAGCTTGAGCTTCTTGAGTTCGGCCTCGGCCTTCTTGCGCGCTTCCTTGGGCATGCGCGCGGCCTTGATCTTCTTCTCGAGCTCCTCGATGTCGGCACCTTCCTCGCCGTCGCCGAGTTCCTTCTGGATGGCCTTGACCTGCTCGTTCAGGTAGTACTCGCGCTGGCTCTTCTCCATCTGCCGCTTGACGCGGCCGCGGATGCGCTTTTCCACCTGCAGGATGTCGACCTCGTGCTCGAGCAGCTCCAGCAGCTTCTCCAGGCGTTCGGCCACCTCGAACAGGTCCAGCACACTCTGCTTGGATTCGAGCTTGAGCGGCAGGTGCGCGGCAATCGTGTCGGCCAGGCGACCGGGCTCATCGATGCCGGCGATCGAGGTGAGGATCTCCGGCGGGATTTTCTTGTTGAGCTTGACGAACTGGTCGAACTGCTGCGTCACGGCGCGGCGCAGGGCTTCGACCTCGGGGCTGGCCTCGCCGGCCGGCGCCACCGGCACCACCTCGGCCACGAACTGCTCGCCCTGGTCGGTGACCTGGCGCGCCACGGCGCGCTGCACGCCCTCGACCAGCACCTTCACGGTGCCGTCGGGCAGCTTGAGCATCTGCAGGATGCTGGAGATGCAGCCGATCTCGAAGAGATCATCGGCCTTGGGCTCGTCCTTGCCGGCGGCCTTCTGGGCCACCAGCATGATCTGCCGGCCGCCTTCCATGGCGGCTTCCAGGGCCTTGATGGACTTGGGCCGCCCCACGAACAGCGGGATGACCATGTGCGGGAACACGACCACGTCGCGCAGCGGCAGCAGCGGCAGCGTGATGGGTTCCGGGGGAAGAATCGGGTGTCCGGACATCAAGGGCCTCACTTTCTCGAACCCATCTGGGGGCCGAGCGGATGATTGCAAGTGACCAGCGTCATCGGGGGCTGGTCGATCTGGGGGGTGAGGCGGTGGCGAGGGTCAGGCGCTGGCCTTGGCCTGCTCGCGGTACACCAGCAAAGGCTTGCCACCTTCGTCGATGATGTGCTCGTCGACCACCACCTTGGCCACGCCGTCCAGCGTGGGCAGGTCGAACATGGTGTCGATCAGCGCCTGCTCCATGATGGACCGCAGGCCCCGGGCGCCGGTCTTGCGCCTGAGCGCACGGCGGGCGATCGCGGCCAGCGCGGACGGCCGGATCTCCAGCTCCACACCGTCCATCGAGAAGAGTTTCTGGTACTGCTTGACCAGCGCGTTCTTGGGCTCGACCAGGATTTGCACCAGCGCGTCCTCGGTCAGTTCGCCCAGCGTGGCGACCACTGGCAGGCGGCCGACCAGTTCGGGGATCAGGCCGAAGCGCACCAGGTCTTCGGGCTCGACGTTGCGGAACAGCTCGGAGGCGCGCTTCTCCGACTTGCTGTGCACCGTGGCGCCGAAACCGATGCCCGACTTCTCGGTGCGGTTCTGGATCACCTTCTCCAGGCCATCAAAAGCGCCGCCGCAGATGAACAGGATGTTGGTGGTGTCGATCTGCAGGAAGTCCTGGTTCGGGTGCTTGCGCCCGCCCTGCGGCGGCACGCTGGCCATCGTGCCCTCGACCAGCTTCAGCAGCGCCTGCTGCACGCCTTCACCCGAGACATCGCGGGTGATGCTGGGGTTGTCGGACTTGCGGGTGATCTTGTCGATCTCGTCGATGTAGACGATGCCGCGCTGCGCCCGTTCCACATCGTAGTTGCAGTTCTGCAGCAGCTTCTGGATGATGTTCTCGACATCCTCGCCCACGTAGCCGGCTTCGGTCAGCGTGGTGGCGTCGGCGATCACGAAGGGCACGTTCAGCAGGCGGGCCAGCGTCTGCGCCAGCAGCGTCTTGCCCGAGCCGGTGGGGCCGATCAGCAGGATGTTGCTCTTGGCCAGCTCCACCTCGTCCTTCGAACCACCCAGGTGCTTCAGGCGCTTGTAGTGGTTGTAGACCGCCACCGCCAGCGTGCGCTTGGCGGCCTCCTGGCCGATCACGTACTGGTCCAGGCTGGACTTGATCTCGGTGGGCGTGGGCAGGTCGGACTTGGCCGCCTTGGCGGTCGGGCTGTCCGCCGGCACCTCGTCACGGATGATGTCGTTGCACAGCTCGATGCACTCGTCGCAGATGAAGACCGACGGCCCGGCGATGAGCTTCTTGACCTCGTGCTGATTCTTCCCGCAGAAAGAGCAGTGGAGGACCTTTTCGGCAGAAGTGCCTTTCTTCTCGGGCATGGGCTCGGCTGGCTGGGGAAGTGGTCGGTCAATGATAGTGCAAGTACGGATCCCCCTCCGGGTGCGAAAAGAGGGGGAAATCCGCCCGCGGCCCGGCTCAGCCGCGCTTGTCGAGGACCTGGTCGATCAGGCCATAGGCCTGGGCTTCGGCCGCACTCATGTAGTAGTCGCGCTCGGTGTCGGCCTGGATCTTCTCCAGCGGCTGGCCGCTGCGCTCGGCCAGGATGCGGTTGAGCTGCTCGCGGGTCTTGAGGATCTCGCGGGCGTGGATCTCGATGTCGGTGGCCTGGCCCTGGGCGCCGCCCAGCGGCTGGTGGATCATGATCTTGCTGTTGGGCAGCGAGAAACGCTTGCCCTTGGCGCCGGCCGCCAGCAGGAAGGCGCCCATGCTGGCCGCCATGCCCATGCACATCGTGGAGACGTCGGGCTTGATGAACTGCATGGTGTCGAAGATCGACATGCCGGCGCTGACGCTGCCGCCCGGCGAGTTGATGTAGAACGAGATGTCCTTGTCGGGGTTCTCGCTCTCCAGGAACAGCAGCTGGGCCACCACCAGGTTGGCGCTCTGGTCATTCACCGGGCCGACCAGGAAGACGATGCGCTCGCGCAGCAGACGCGAGTAGATGTCGTAGGCGCGCTCGCCGCGGCCCGACTGCTCGATGACCATCGGGACCATGCCCAGGGCTTGGGTGTCCAGTGCACTCATGGATGTCCTTGAGAAGAGAACGTTGCGAAGGATGTGCCCATTATGCGGCGCTGCGCGATGCCCCTGATCCAGAAAAAAGCCCGGCATGGTGGCCGGGCTGATTTGGTGCGCGCGCAGGCAGGTGCGCGCTGGGGCGGCATCAGGAGGCCGACATCAGCTCCTCGAAGGGCAGCTGCTTGTCGGTGACCTTGGCCTGGGCCAGCACGAAGGCGGTGACGTTGTTCTCGATCACCACGGCCTCGACCTCGGCCATGCGCTCGCGGTCGGACAGGTACCAGCGGATCACCTCGGCCGGCTTCTCGTAGCTCTGTGCCATCTCCTCGATGTGGGCCTGGAGCTGCTCGGGCTTGGCCTGCAGGTTGTGGGTCTTGACCAGTTCGGCCACCACCAGGCCCAGGCGCACGCGGCGCTCGGCCTGCGGCTGGAAGATTTCCTTGGGGATCGGGGCCTTGTCAGCGTCCTTGACGCCGCGCGCCTTCAGGTCGGCGCGGGCGCCTTCGGCCAGGCGCTCCAGCTCGTTGTCGACCAGGGCCTTGGGCAGGTCCAGCTCGGCCACCTTGACCAGCGCGTCCATCGCGGCGGCCTTGTTGCGGGCCAGCACGCGGAACTTGACCTCGCGCTCGAGGTTCTTGCGCACATCGGCGCGCAGCGCCTCGACCGTGCCCTCGGCGATGCCCAGCGATTTGGCGAACTCAGGCGTCACCTCGGGCAGGTGCTGGGCCTCGATCTTCTTCATCGTGACCAGGAAGTCGGCTTCCTTGCCGGCCACATCCTGGCCGTGGTAGTCGGCCGGGAACTGCAGCGGGAAGGTCTTGCTCTCGCCCACTTTCATGCCGCGCACCGCGGCGTCGAACTGCTCGAGCATCTGGCCTTCGCCAACCAGGAACTGGAAGGCCTCGGCCTTGCCGCCGGCGAAGGGCTCGCCGTCGATCTTGCCTTCGAAGTCGATGGTCACGCGGTCGCCAGCCTGGGCGCCTTCGGCGGCCGGGCGCTGGGCAAAGCTGCGGCGCTGCTTGCGCAGGATCTCGATCGTGCGATCGACAGCGGCCTCGTCGACCTCGGCGTTGACGCGCTCGACCTCGGCGGTGGCCAGGTCACCGAGCTTGACCTCGGGGTAGACCTCGAAGGTGGCGTCGAACGCCATCGTGCCTTCGGCGGCGCCGTCCTTCTGGCTGATGCTGGGCACGCCGGCCACGCGCAGCTGCGCCTCGCCGGCGGCCTGGGCGAAGGCCTCGCCGAGCTTGTCGTTCATCACCTCGTACTGGACCGAGTAGCCGTAGCGCTGGGCCACGACCGACATCGGCACCTTGCCGGGGCGGAAGCCATCGGCCTTGACGGTGCGCGACAGCTTCTTCAGACGGGCCTCGACCTCCGCATTGATGTCGGTGGCCGACAGGTTCAGCGTGATGCGACGCTCCAGCTTCTCGAGGGTTTCAACAGTGACGGCCATGGACAAACTCTGGTGTTGGGGTGTCTCTGAACGTGATCGGTTCCGATGGTGCGCGGAGCCGGACTCGAACCGGCACGCCCGTGAAGGCGTCAGGACCTAAACCTGGTGCGTCTACCAATTTCGCCACCCGCGCGGATCCGATCACGAGCCCGTCGGCTGGCGGTCAGGCCATCCCACGGGCGCTCCTTGTACGGCAGTGCGGGGCCTGGACGACCCGGGGCACCCTGCCCTGGTCGTCCCGGCCCCTGCGAACCGGTAAACCGTGGATTCTATCGTCCCGCGGGCGTTTCCGGCGCCGACGGCCTCTCAATGCGGAACCAGGCCGCATACATGGCCGGCAGCGCCAGCAGCGTCAGCACCGTGGCCACCAGCAATCCACCCATGATGGCCACCGCCATCGGCCCCCAGAAAAGGCTGCGCGAGAGCGGGATCATCGCCAGCATCGCCGCCGCCGCGGTCAGCACGATCGGCCGGAAGCGGCGCACCGCCGACTCGACGATGGCCTTGGCCGCCGCCACCCCGGCGCGGCGGTCCTGTTCGATCTGATCGATCAGGATCACCGAGTTGCGCATGATCATGCCCAGCAAGGCGATGAAGCCCAGCAAGGCGACGAAGCCGAAGGGCCGGTTCAGCAGCAGCAGCGCGCCCGCCACGCCGGCAATGCCCAGCGGCGCGGTCAGCACCACCAGCATCGCGCGGCCGAAGCTCTGCAGCTGCAGCATCAGCAGGGTCAGCATGATGAAGCCCATCACCGGCACGCCGGCGGCGATCGAGCCCTGGCCCTTCTGGCTCTCGGCCACCGCACCGGCCACCTCGATGTGCATGCCCGGCGGCATGCGCTGCGCCAGCGCCTGCATCTTCGGCCAGACCTCGTTGGTGACGGTCGCGCCCTGCACGCCCTCGACCACGTCGCCCTGCACCGTCACCGCGTAGAGCCGGCCCTCGCGCCACAGCACGCCGGGCTCCCAGCCGAATCGCGCGGTGGCCACCTGGTTCAGCGGCACCGAGCGGCCGCTGGACGTGGGCACGTAGGCGTTGCCCAGCGCGGTGATGGTGTCGCGCTCGTCAGCCGGCTGGCGCAGCACGATGTCGATCAGCCGGTCGCCTTCGCGGAACTGGCCGACCGTGCTGCCCGACAGCAGCACGCGCGCCGCCTGGGCGATCGACTGGCTGCTGACACCTAGGGCACGCGCCTTGTCCTGGTCCACTTCCAGGCGCAGCGCCTTGACGGGTTCGTTCCAGTTGTCGTTGACACCCCGCATGCTGGGATGAGACTGCAGCACGGCGCGCGCCTCGGTGCCCCACTGGCGCACCGACGACATGTCGGGGCCCACCACGCGGAACTGCACCGGGTACGGCACCGGCGGGCCGTTGGGCAGCAGCTTGACGCGGCCGCGGGCCTCGGGGAATTCGCTGGCCAGCAATTGCGGCAGGCGCAGGCGCAGCTCCTCGCGCGCCGTCAGGTCCTTGGGCAGGACGATGAACTGGCTCACGTTGGCCTGCGGGAACACCTGGTCCAGCGGCAGGTAGAAGCGCGGCACGCCGCTGCCCACCCAGGCCGTGACCGTGGCCACGCCCGCCTCCTTGGCCATGCGCTGCTCGAAGCGGTGCGCCAGCAGCTCGCTCTGCTGGATCGTCGAGCCCTCGGGCAGCCACAGGTCGACCAGGATCTCGGGCCGGCTGGAATCGGGGAAGAACTGCTGCTGCACCCGGCCCATGCCGACCAGGCCCAACGCGAAGATCGCCAGGGTGATGGCGATGGTCTTCCAGCGGTGCTCCACGCACCAGGTCACCAGCGTGCGAAAGCGCTGGTAGAACGGCGTGTCGAACAACTCATGGACCTCACCCTCGTGGCCCTGGCGGGTCTTCAGCAGCCAGGCGCCCAGGTAGGGCACGAAGTACACCGACACCACCCACGAGATCAGCAGCGCGGCCGAGGTGACGGCGAAGATCGCGAAGGTGTACTCGCCCACCGTGGACTTGGCCATGCCGATCGGCAGGAAGCCGGCAGCGGTGATCAGCGTGCCGGTGAGCATGGGCATCGACGTGGCCTCGTAGGCATAGGTCGCGGCACGCATCCGGTCGTAGCCTTCTTCCAGCTTGCGCACCATCATCTCGACCGCGATGATCGCGTCGTCGACCAGCAGGCCCAGCGCGATGATCAGCGAGCCCAGCGAGATCTTGTGCAGCCCGACGCCCCAGTAGAACATCGTCACGAAGGTGATCGCCAGCACCAGCGGGATGGTGATCGCCACCACCAGACCGGGCCAGATGTCGATGCGCAGCGGCTTGAAGTGCAGACCCAGGCTGATGAAGCTGACCGCCAGCACCACCACCACCGCCTCCACCAGCACGCGGATGAATTCACCCACCGACTGGCTCACCGCCTTGGGCTGGTCCTGCACCTGCGACAGCTCCACGCCCACCGGCAGCTCGGCCTGGATGGCCTCGACCTTGGCGCGCAGCGCCTTGCCCATGGCGATGATGTCGCCGCCCTTGGCCATGGCCACGCCCAGCGCCACCACCTGGCGGCCCTGGTGGCGCACCATCACACTCGGCGGATCGGCATAGCCGCGGCGGATCTCGGCGATGTCGCCCAGGCGCAGCGAACTGGCCTGGCCGGTGGTCGGGTTGACGCCGCGGATCGGCAGCGCCCGCAGGTCATCGACCGTGCGCAGCTGGCCGGCCACGCGGACCTGCAGGTTCTCGGTGCCCGCATTGAGCACGCCCGAGCTCTCCACCGCGTTCTGCGCCGACAGCTGGGCCAGCACCTGGTTCATGTCCAGGCCCAGGGTCGCCACCCGCTTGTGCGAGAGCTCGATGAACAGCTTTTCGGCCTGCACGCCGAACAGCTCGACCTTGGCCACGTCGCGCACGCGCAGCAGCTCGCCCCGCACGCGCTCGGCGAACTGGCGCAGCTCTTCCGGTGTGAAGCCATCGCCGGCCAGGGCGTAGATCGAGCCGTAGACGTCGCCGAACTCGTCATTGAAGAAGGGGCCGACCACGCCCTGCGGCAGCGTGCCGCGCATGTCGCCGATCTTCTTGCGCACCTGGTACCAGGTGTCGGACACATCCGCCGCCGGCGACGAGTCCTTCAATTGCAGGATGGTCAGCGACTCGCCGGGTTTGGTGAAGCTGCGGATGATGTCGCTGTGCGGCACCTCCTGCAGCGTGCGCTCGATCTTGTCGGTCACTTGCTCGGCCACCTGCTGGGCGCTGGCGCCCGGCCAGTAGGCCTGCACCACCATCGCCCGGAAGGTGAAGGGGGGGTCCTCGTCCTGGCCCAGCTGCAGGTAGGCGGCCACGCCCAGCAGCATCAGCACCACCATCAGGTAGCGGGTCAGCGGCGCATGTTCCAGCGCCCAGCGCGAGATGTTGAAGCCGCCGCCGGCTCCGCCCTGTCCGGCACTCATCAGCGGCTCCCCGAAGCGGCAGCCGAGGTGCCCGGCGGCAGCCAGGGCTTGACCTTCTGGCCGGCCGCCAGCAGGTGGGTACCGGCGCTGACCACCTCTTCGCCTTCCTTCAGGCCGCCCACCACCAGGGCCCAGTTGCCGTCGGCACCGGCCAGTTCCACCGGGCGCAGCCGGATCACCGAGGCGGTGCGATCGAAGATCCAGACGGCGCTGCCCGCCTCATGGGCGAAAACGGCACCCAAGGGCAGCCGCCAGCCGCGGGTCGTGCCGGCGCTGACCAGCCGCACCTGGGCGGTCTGGCCCAGCGGCACGTTGGCGCGGCCCAGATCGGCCTTGACCTGGAAGGTGCGGGTCACCGGGTCGGCGGCCGCCGCCACCTCACGCAGGGTGACCGGGATCTCTTCCGTCCGGCCCCACAGCTGCATCAGCAGCGCGTCGGGGCGGCCGCGCAGGGCGCGCAGGGCCTCGATGCGGCCCTCCGGCACGCTGAACACCACATCGCGCGGCCCATCCTGGGTCAGGCGCAGCAGCGGCGTGCCCGCGGCCAGCACCTGGCCCGGCTCGGCCAGCACGCCGGTGATCACGCCGGCAGCCGGGGCCACCAGCGTGGTGTAGCCGGTCTGGCGGCCCTGGGCCTGGGCCGAGGCACGGGCCTGCTCCCACTGGGCACGGGCAGCCTTGGCGGCGGCTTCGCGCCGGTCCAGCTCGGCTGGGCCGACGAAGCCTTGGGCGCGCAGGTCGCGGTAGCGCTGCAGGTCGGCCTCCAGCTGGTCCAGGTTGGTCCTGGCGGCCAGCACGCCGGCGTCTGCCGCCTGCTGGGCCAGTTGCAGGTCGGCCGGGTCCAGCCGAGCCAGCACCTGGCCTGCCTTCACGGCCTGGCCGTTGTCCACCAGCCGGCTGTCCAGGCGGCCGGGCACGCGGAAGGACAACACGGTCTCGGTGCGCGCGCGGATCTCGGCGGCGAACACTTGCCCGGGCGGTGTGCCCGACTCGCCCACCCGGAACAGGCGCACCGCGCGTTCCGGCTCGGGCGCCGGGGCCTTGGGCTGGCAGGCGGTGAGCATGGTGGCGGCCACAAGGGCGAGGAGCACGGTGCGGACGGGGATGGCGGCCATCGATGGATCTCGATTAATGACTGACTGGTCAGTAATATACGAAGAGCACTGATCGGCGTCAACCGCCAGACGGGCGATCTGTGCACCGACAATCGCGGGGTGAGCGTCGATCACTACGAAAACTTCCCCGTCGCCTCCTGGTTGTGCCCGCCCGCGCTGCGCCCGCCGATCACCGCGATCTACCACTTCGCGCGCACCGCCGACGACCTGGCCGACGAAGGCAGCGCCAGCCCGGAACAGCGCCGTGCACTGCTGCAGCAGCTGCGCGCGAGCTGGCACGCCAGCCTGCGCGGCGAACCGGCCGACCCCCGCTGGTCCGCCATGCTGGCCACCCTGGTGCGCGAACAGCAGCGACACGCCCTGCCCCAGCCGCTTCTTGAAGACCTGCTCGATGCCTTCCGCCAGGACTGCGGCAACCCGCTGTATGACAGCCGCGCCCAGCTGCTGGACTACTGCCGCCGCTCGGCCAACCCGATCGGCCGCCTGCTGCTGCACCTTTACGGCCTGCACGACCCGCTGGCGCTGCGGCGCTCGGACGCCATTTGCACCGCACTGCAGCTGATCAACTTCTGGCAGGACTTCAGCGTCGATCACCCCCGCGGCCGCTGCTACCTGACCGCCGAGGATTGCGCCCGCCATGGCGTGGACCGCGCCGCGCTGCTGGCGGGCCAGGTGCCAGGCCGGGCCGAAGCCGCGCTGCTCGCCGATCTGCTCGACTGGACCGAGGGCCTGATGCGCCAGGGCGCGCCGCTGGTGCACCAGCTGCCGGGCCGGATGGGCTGGGAGCTGCGCGCGGTGGTCCAAGGCGGCCTGCGCGTTCTGGCGACAATCCGCCGCATGAACCCGCACTCGTTCCAGACCCGGCCCCAGCTGCGGGGCGCCGACTGGCTGGCCATCGGCTGGGCCGCTCTGCGCATGCGCCGGAGCTCGACATGACGCCTCAGCAATACGTCCAGGACAAGGCCGCCTCCAGCGGCTCGTCCTTCTACTACGCCTTCCTGTTCCTGCCACCCGAGCGCCGCGCCGCCATCACCGCCTTCTACGCTTTCTGCCGCGAGGTGGATGATGTGGTGGACGACATGGTCGAGCCCAGCGTCGCGGCCACCAAGCTGGCCTGGTGGCGCCAGGAAGTGGCCCGCGCCTACGCCGGCCAGCCCAGCCACCCGGTGATGCAGGCACTGATGCCGCTGGCGCCCACCTACGGCATCCGTGCCGAGCATCTCCAGGCAGTGATCCACGGCTGCCAGACCGACCTGGATCAGAACCGTTTCCTGGACTTCGCCAACCTGGCCCAGTACTGCCACCTGGTGGCCGGCGTGGTGGGCGAGGTGGCGGCGTCGATCTTCGGCCAGACCGACCCGCAGACCACGCCGTACGCCCACCGCCTGGGCCTGGCGATGCAGCTGACCAACATCATCCGCGATGTCGGCGACGATGCGCGCCGCGGCCGCATCTACCTGCCGATTGACGAACTGCAGCGCTTTGACGTCAAGGCGCATGAGCTGCTGATGCGCCAGTCGCCCTGGGGCTACAGCGAGCGCTTCCAGGCGCTGATGCGCTTCCAGGCCGAGCGCGCTCGCAGCCTGTACGCCGAGGCCCTGGCGCTGTTGCCGGAGGCGGACCGCGCCGCACAGCGCCCCGGCCTGATGATGGCCAACATCTACCGCGCCCTGCTCGACGAGGTCGAGCGTGGCGGCTTCCAGGTGCTGCACCAGCGCATCTCGCTGACGCCGCTGCGCAAGCTGTGGATCGCCGCACGCACCCAATGGCAGGGCCGCTGACCACGGCACCGCAGCGCGTGGCCGTGGTCGGCGCCGGCTGGGCCGGGCTGGCCGCGGCGGTCGAACTGGTCGACGCCGGTCACGCCGTCACGCTGATCGACATGGCCGCCCAACCCGGTGGACGGGCCCGCTCGACGCCGTCCACCACGCTGCCCCAGCAGGACAACGGCCAGCACATCCTGATCGGCGCCTACCGCGACACCCTGGCGATGATGCGCCGGGTGGGGGTCGATCCCGACGCGGTGCTGCTGCGCACCCGGCTCTCGCTGCGCGACCCCCAGGGCCGCGGTCTGGCGCTGGGCGGGGGTCCGGCGACGGTGGCCTTCGCCCTGGGCGTGCTGCGCTGGCAGGACTGCCCCTGGCCGGACCGCCTGGCGCTGCTGCGGCTGGCGCTGGGCTGGCGCCTGGGCGGCTTTCGCTGCGAACCGGACCAGAGCGTGCAGGAATTTGCCCAGGGCTGCCCGCCATCGGTCTACCAGGCCCTGCTGGAGCCGCTGTGCGTGGCCGCGCTGAACACGCCAGCGCCGCAGGCCAGCGCCCAGGTGATGCTCACGGTGCTGCGCGACGCCTTGTTCGGCGGTCCGGGCAGCGCCGACCTGCTGCTGCCGCGCGCGCCACTGGACGCGCTGTTCCCCCGGCCAGCACTGGCCTGGCTGATGCAGCGCGGCGTGGCCTGGCATCCTCGCCGTCCGGTGCGGCAACTGCGCCCCGCGCCGGGCGCAGGCTGGCAAGTCGACGATCTGCCGCCGGTGGACCAGGTCGTGCTGGCCTGCAGCGCCACCGAGGCAGCGCGGCTGGTGCACCCCCTGGCGCCGCACTGGAGCCGCCAGGCCCTGGCGATCCGCTACCAGCCGATCGCCACCGCCTGGATCGACGCCCCACCCGCCCGCTGGACGGCGCCGATGCTGCGCCTGAGTGACGGGCCGGCGCAGTTTGCGTTCGACCTCTCGGCGCTGGGAGGCCCGCCCGGTTGCTTCACGCTGGTGGCCAGCGGTGCGGCCGACCTGGCGGCCCAGGGTGCCGCCGCCGCAGGCCAGGCGCTGCTGGCCCATTGGCAGCGCTGCTTCGGCCCGGACGCCCGCCTGCGCAGCGTGCGCATCGAGAAGCGCGCCACCTTCGCCTGCACACCGGGCCTGGCGCGCCCCGCGGCCCGGGTCGCGCCGAGCCTGTGGGCGGCGGGCGACTATGTCGAGGGCCCTTACCCCGCCACGCTGGAGGGCGCGGTGCGCACTGGCCGGCAGGTGGCGCTGGCCGTGGCGGCATCCGGCGCGGGCCAGGTGCTGGGCATGAAATCTCCATCCACTTGACGAAATCGGCGTTTCGCCATGCAAAATAGGGTCAACCCCGTGATCGCCGCACCATGACCCGCAAAGACAACCAGTCCCCCAGCATCCAGGTGCTGGCCCGCGCGTTCTCGCTGCTCGACGAACTGGCCGCCCACCAGGACCCGGTGCCCCTGAAGGAACTCAGCGAGCGCACCGGCCTGCACCCGTCGACCGCCCACCGCATCCTGAACGACCTGGCCGTGGGTCGATTCGTCGACCGCCCCGAGGCCGGCAGCTACCGGCTGGGCATGCGGCTGCTGGAACTGGGCAACCTGGTCAAGGCGCGCTTGGACGTGCGCGACGCCGCACTGGGGCCGATGCGCGAGTTGCACAAGCTGACGCACCAGCCGGTGAACCTGTCGGTGCGCCAGGGCGACGAGATTGTCTACATCGAGCGCACCTACAGCGAACGCTCAGGCATGCAGGTGGTGCGCGCGGTCGGCGGCCGGGCGCCGCTGCACCTGACCTCGGTGGGCAAGCTCTTCCTGGCCTGGGACGATCCGCAACGGGTGCGCGCCTACGCCACCCGCACCGGCCTGGCCGGCCACACCCGCAACAGCCTGACCGACCTGCCCTCGCTGGAGCGCGAGCTGGTCCGGGTGCGTCGCGAGACGCTGGCGCGCGATGACGAGGAGCTGGAACTGGGCGTGCGCTGCATGGCCGCCGGCATCTTCGACGACCAGGGCAAGCTGGTGGCCGGACTGTCGATCTCCTCGCCTGCCGACCGGATCGAGGAAGCCTGGGTCGATCGGGTCAAGGCGACCGCGGCGCAGATCTCGGCCTCGCTGGGTTTCCGGGGCCCGACGCCCTCGCCCTGAGGCGGGGCTGCGCAGAAGCCGCCTGGACAGGACCTCGCAGGCGCGTGTGGCGATCTGAGCGCCGCGTCGCGGCCTGGCGCGCCTGACAGGGCTTGCAACAGCCTCTGCAGGAACGAGCGGAACGAGCCGGTCAGCGGCCTGGGTGCGCTCAGCCGGCGCTGCGACCAGCGGCCACCGGATGCGCCGACACCTGGTCGGGCGCGCCGGTCAGCCAGCGGCGGATGCGCTCGGCGTCGCCGATGCGCGAGTACTTGCCGGCGGAATCCAGCAGCACCATGATCAGCTTGCGGCCCGCCAGACGGGCCTGCATGACCAGGCACTGGCCGGCCTCGCTGATGTAGCCGGTCTTCTGCAGCCCGATGTCCCACTCGGGGCTCTTGACCAGGCGATTGGTGGTGTGGAACTGCAGCTGGCGGCGGCCCAGCGACACCTGGTACTCCGGCGAGGTGGACAACTCGCGGATCAGCGACACCTGGTAGGCCGCCTTGACCAGCGTGGCCAGATCGCGCGCGCTGGACTGGTTGGAGCTGGACAGGCCGGTGGGCTCGACGTAGCGGGTGTCATGCATGCCCAGCGCACGGGCCTTGGCGTTCATCGCCGCAACGAAGGCCTGCAGGCCGCCGGGGTAGCTGCGGCCCAGCGCATGGGCCGCGCGGTTCTCGGAGGACATCAGCGCCAGGTGCAGCATCTCGCCACGGGTGAGCTGTGTGCCTACCACCAGCCGGGAGCGGGTGCCCTTCTCGGTGTCGACGTCGTCGTCCGAGATGGTCAGCGTCTCGTCCATCGACAGCCGGGCCTCGGTGACGACCATCGCGGTCATCAGCTTGGTGATCGAGGCGATTGGCAGGACCGCGTCGGGGTTCTTGCTGAGCAGTACCTCGTTGGTGTCCTGGTCCATCACGAAGGCCACGCTGGAGCGCAGGTCCAGCGGATCGTCGGATTCATGCAGGCCGTAGAGCTGGCCGAAGGACGGCTTGGCCGGCACCTCGGCGCGAACCGCCACCGGGCGGCGCGCCGCGACCGGACGGGCCTTGGCGCGCGTGGCCGTGGCAGGCGCCGCAGCGGCCCGCACCGGCTTGGCCGTCTTGCTGACCTTGGCGGGCGCCGCTGCCGGTTTGCGAACCGCGGCGGACGCTGACACCCCTGACACCGCCAGGGCCAGCGCGGCCAGCCAGGCGAGAGAAAACACGCGCAACTTCGAATTCAACATGTATCGCAACCGGTGTCGGGGCTGGAGATCGGGGCCTGCGAGAACAGAGTCTATTGGAAACCAAAAAGACACGCAAGATCAAAAACTTGCGTGTCTTTCCTAAAGTAGCGGCCGGCGCCTTGGGGCGCCGCCGCCGGTTCACCACTGGGCCGAGGTGCGCTCCACGTTGCCCTGCAGCTTGTTCAGGGCGGCCAGATAGGCCTTGGCAGACGCCACCACGATGTCCGGATCCGAACCGACGCCGTTGACCACCCGGCCCCCATGCTGCAGCCGGAACGTCACCTCGCCCTGCGATTCTGTGCTGCCCGAGGTGATCGCATTGACCGAATAGAGCAGCATCTCGGCGCCACTTTGCACATGGGCTTCGATCGCCTTCAGGCTGGCGTCGACCGGGCCGTTGCCGTCGGCCTCGCTGGTCACCTCCTTGGCGCCGACGAAGAAGCTGACCTTGGCGTGCGGCCGCTCACCGGTCTCCGAGCGCTGGCTCAGCGCCACCAGGCGGTAGTGCTCCTGCTCCGAGGTCACGCTCTCGTCACCCACCAGGGCGATGATGTCCTCGTCGAAGATCTCGCTCTTGCGGTCGGCCAGGTCCTTGAAGCGGGCGAACGCAGCGTTGATCTCGGCCTCGGACTCCATCTCGATGCCCAGTTCCTGCAGGCGCTGCTTGAAGGCGTTGCGGCCCGAGAGCTTGCCCAGCACGATCTTGTTGGCCGACCAGCCCACGTCCTCGGCGCGCATGATCTCGTAGGTGTCGCGCGCCTTGAGCACGCCGTCCTGGTGGATGCCGCTGGCATGCGCGAAGGCATTGGCGCCCACCACCGCCTTGTTGGGCTGCACCACGAAGCCGGTGGTCTGGCTGACCATGCGGCTGGCCGGCACGATCTGGCTGGTGTCGATGCCCACCTCCAGGCCGAAGTGGTCGCGGCGCGTGCGCACCGCCATCACCACCTCTTCCAGCGAGCAGTTGCCCGCACGTTCGCCCAGGCCGTTGATCGTGCACTCCACCTGGCGCGCGCCACCGATCTTCACGCCGGCCAGCGAGTTGGCCACCGCCATGCCCAGGTCGTTGTGGCAGTGCACCGACCAGATCGCCTTGTCGGAGTTGGGCACCTTCTCGCGCAGCGTGCGGATGAACTGGCCGTAGAGCTCGGGAATGGCGTAGCCCACGGTGTCGGGGATGTTGATCGTGGTGGCACCTTCGGCGATCACGGCCTCGACCACGCGCGCCAGGAAGTCCATGTCGGAGCGGTAGCCGTCCTCGGCGCTGAACTCGATGTCACCGCACAGGTTGCGCGCGAAGCGCACCGCCTGCCTGGCCTGCTCGAACACCTGCTCGGGCGTCATCCGCAGCTTCTTCTCCATGTGCAGCGGGCTGGTGGCGATGAAGGTGTGGATGCGGCCCCGGTTGGCGCCGGCCAGCGCCTCGGCGGCGCGGCTGATGTCGCGGTCGTTGGCACGCGACAGCGAGCAGACGGTGGAGTCCTTGATGTGGTCGGCGATCGTCTTGACAGCGTCGAAGTCGCCGTTGGACGAGGCGGCGAAGCCGGCTTCGATCACATCGACGCGCAGCCGCTCGAGCTGCCGCGCGATGCGCAGCTTCTCGTCCTTGGTCATCGAGGCGCCGGGCGATTGCTCGCCGTCACGCAAGGTGGTGTCGAAGATGATCAGCTTGTCGGACATGGGAGGCTCTTCGGTTGCGGTGGGGAAACGTTGGACAAAGAAAAACGGCCCGCTGCGTGCGCATGGCGGGCCGTTGATCGGGGAGGAGGTACGGGTGAGGTACGGACGAATTCGATCAGCGCGCCCGGCGGGTGCCTAGCAGCGCTAGCAGCAGCGAGGAGGTGGCGATCGAAGACATGGGCCGGAATATAGCACGCAGGCGCGGGCTCAGTGCAAGCCGCGCTCGTCGGGCTCGTCGGTGGAGGTGGCGATCACGCTGACGGGCTTGCCCTTGGCCTTGCGCATCGCGTAGATCACGTAGCCCGACAGGCCGTAGACGCAGAACAGGCCGAACAACACCGCAGGCGGGTGGATGTTGATCACCGCGATGCCCAGCGCGATCGCGACGATCACGATGAAGGGCACGCTGCGCTTGAAGCTCACATCCTTGAAGCTGTAGAACGGCACGTTGGTGACCATCGTCAGGCCCGCGTACAGCGCCACCGAGAAGGCCACCCAGGGCAGCACCGGCAGCACCGACACGCCCTTGTAGCCGGCGTCGTCCAGCACCCAGATGAAGCCGATCACGATGGCCGCCGCCGCCGGGCTGGGCAGGCCCTGGAAGTAGCGCTTGTCGACCACGCCGATGTTGGTGTTGAAGCGCGCCAGGCGCAGCGCCGCGCAGGCGCAATAGACGAAGGCGGCGATCCAGCCGGCCTTGCCCAGGCCCTTGAGCGCCCACTCGTAGACGATCAGCGCCGGCGCGGCGCCGAAGCTGACCATGTCCGACAGGCTGTCCATCTGCTCGCCGAAGGCACTCTGGGTGTTGGTCATGCGCGCGACGCGGCCGTCCAGGCTGTCGAGCACGGCGGCGCAGAAGATGCCGATGCAGGCATTCTCGAAGCGGCCGTTCATCGCCATCACGATGGCGTAGAAGCCGCCGAACAGCGCACCCAGCGTGAACAGGTTTGGCAGTATGTAGATGCCCCGGCGGCGCGGGCGCACGGGCTCCGCGGGCTCGTCGTCGAGGTCGTCGTTCACGGGTTCAGTCATGGTCGTGAGGATAACTCAGGGCCTCAAGCACAAGGCCGCCCACGGGGCGGCCTTGTCGGGGAAAGTGCTTGCGGCGCGGACGCCGCAGCAGGCATCAGTTCCGGCTCTTGTCCACGAGCTTGTTGGCCTTGATCCAGGGCATCATGTCGCGCAGCTTGGCGCCGACGACCTCGATCTGGTGCTCCTCGGTCAGGCGGCGGCGCGAGATCAGCGTCGGCGCGCCAGCCTTGTTCTCCAGGATGAAGGACTTGGCGTATTCGCCGGTCTGGATGTCCTTCAGGCACTGGCGCATCGCGTTCTTGGTGTCTTCGGTCACCACGCGCGGGCCGGTCACGTACTCGCCGTACTCGGCGTTGTTCGAGATCGAGTAGTTCATGTTGCCGATGCCGCCTTCGTAGATCAGGTCGACGATCAGCTTGAGCTCGTGCAGGCACTCGAAGTAGGCCATCTCAGGCGCATAGCCGGCTTCCACCAGCGTCTCGAAACCGGCCTTGATCAGCTCGACGGTACCGCCGCACAGCACGGCCTGCTCGCCGAACAGGTCGGTTTCGGTCTCCTCGCGGAAGCTGGTCTCGATGATGCCGGCCTTGCCGCCGCCGTTGGCCGCGGCGTAGCTCAGCGCCAGGTCACGCGCCTTGCCGGTGGTGTCCTGGTAGACGGCGATCAGGTGCGGCACGCCGCCACCCTGGCGGTAGGTGTTGCGCACGGTGTGGCCCGGGGCCTTGGGGGCGACCATCCACACGTCCAGGTCGGCGCGCGGCTGGACCTGGCCGTAGTGCACATTGAAGCCGTGGGCGAAGACCAGCGAGGCGCCGGCCTTGATGTTCGGCTCGACGTCCTTGCGGTAGACATCGGCGATCTGCTCGTCGGGCAGCAGGATCATGACCACGTCGGCGGTCTTCACGGCGTCGGCGATCTCGGCGACCTTCAGGCCGGCGCCTTCGGCCTTGGCCCAGGACGCACCGCCCTTGCGCAGGCCAACCGTGACCTTGACGCCCGACTCGTTCAGGTTCTGGGCGTGGGCATGACCTTGCGAGCCGTAGCCGATGATGGTGACGTTCTTGCCCTTGATCAGGGAGATGTCGGTGTCCTTGTCGTAGTAGACCTTCATGGTGCTTTCTCCGGGAAGTTTCAGATGTTCGGGGCGGGGGGCTGTTGGGGAATCTGTCGCCGGGCCGCCCCAAGACAGATTCCCGCCCCCTCGGGGGGCCGGCGCACGGGCCACCGCGTGGCCCCGCGCCGCGGGGGTGGACACTACACGCGCAGGATGCGCTCGCCGCGACCGATCCCGCTGGAGCCGGTGCGCACGGTTTCAAGAATGGCGGTGCGGTCGATGGCCTCGATGAAGGCATCGAGCTTGCCCGCGTCGCCGGTGAGCTCGATCGTGTAGCTCTTCTCGGTCACGTCGATGATGCGGCCACGGAAGATGTCGGCCATGCGCTTCATCTCCTCGCGTTCCTTGCCCACCGCGCGGACCTTGATCAGCATGAGCTCGCGCTCGGTGTACTGGCCCTCGGTGAGGTCGACCACCTTGACCACGTCAACCAGACGGTTGAGGTGCTTGGTGATCTGCTCGATCACCTCGTCCGAGCCGGTGGTGACGATGGTCATGCGCGAGAGCGAAGCGTCCTCGGTGGGCGCCACGGTCAGGCTCTCGATGTTGTAGCCGCGGGCGGAGAACAGGGCCACCACGCGCGAGAGGGCGCCGGGCTCGTTCTCGAGCAGCACGGCGATGATGTGTTTCATGGTTTCAACTCCTGGCGCGCTCTTCAGACCGTCGGCGGTAACCGCCGGCCCTTGGCCACGCCTGTCGATCGTTACGGTGTCATGGTCGGTCCGGTCGCCGGATCGCATCGGCCAGCAGCGCCGCAGCGGGCGGTCACCCGCCGCGGCCGGCTGGCCTCAGGCGATCACAGGTCCTCGGACCCCAGCAGCATCTCGGTGATGCCGGCGCCGGCCTGCACCATCGGCCAGACGTTCTCGGTGGGATCGGTGCGCACATCCAGGAAGACGGTGCGGTCCTTCAGGCGGATCATCTCCTTGAGCGCGGGCTCGACCTCGGAGGGCTTCTCGATCTTGATGCCGACATGGCCATAGGCCTCGGCCAGCTTGACGAAATCGGGCAGCGCGTCCATGTAGCTGTGGGCGTAGCGCTTGTCGTAGATCAGCTCCTGCCACTGCCGCACCATGCCCAGGTAGCGGTTGTTCAGCGAGATCACCTTGACCGGCGTCTTGTACTGCTGGCAGGTGGACAGCTCCTGGATGCACATTTGGATCGAGCCTTCGCCGGTGATGCAGAAGACGTCCGAATCCGGCTTGGCCAGCTTGATGCCCATCGCATAGGGCAGGCCCACGCCCATCGTGCCCAGGCCGCCGGAGTTGATCCAGCGGCGCGGCTCCTCGAAACCGTAGAACTGCGCGGCCCACATCTGGTGCTGGCCAACGTCGGAGGTGATGTAGCAGTCCTGGCCGCGGGTGAGCTCGGCCAGGGTCTGCACCACGTGCTGGGGCTTGATGACGTCGGTGCCGGGCTTGTACTTCAGGCACTCGCGCTTGCGCCACTCGTTGATCTGGCCCCACCAGGCCGAGATCACCGCCTTGTCGGGCCGCGCCTGCGCTTCACGCACCTGGGCGATCAGCTCCTGCAGCACATCCTTGACGTCGCCGACGATGGGAATGTCGACCTTCACGCGCTTGGAGATCGACGAGGGGTCGATGTCGACGTGGATGATCTTGCGCTCGACCTGCGAGAAGTGCTTGGGGTTGCCGATCACGCGGTCGTCGAAGCGCGCACCGACGGCCAGCAGCACATCGCAGTGCTGCATGGTCATGTTGGCCTCGTAGGTGCCGTGCATGCCCAGCATGCCCAGGAACTTCGGGTCGGAGGCCGCGGTGGCCCCCAGGCCCATCAGCGTGTTGGTGACCGGGAAGCCCAGCAGGTCGCACAGCTCGCGCAGCTCGGGCGCGGCATTGCCCAGCACCACACCGCCACCGGTGTAGATGTAGGGGCGCTTGGCCTGCAGCAGCAGCTGCACCGCCTTGCGGATCTGGCCGCCGTGGCCCTTCTTCACCGGGTTGTACGACCGCATCTCGATCGTCTCCGGGTAGTGGAAGGGCGCGGTCTTCAGCGACACATCCTTGGGGATGTCGATCACCACCGGGCCGGGGCGACCGGTGCGGGCGATGTGGAAGGCCTTCTTGATGGTCACCGCCAGGTCGCGCACGTCCTTGACCAGGAAGTTGTGCTTGACCACCGGGCGGGTGATGCCCACGGTGTCGCATTCCTGGAAGGCATCCAGGCCGATCGCCGCCGTGGGGACCTGGCCCGTGATGATGACCATCGGGATCGAGTCCATGTAGGCGGTGGCGATGCCGGTGACGGCATTCGTGACCCCCGGGCCCGAGGTGACCAGGGCCACGCCGACGTCGCCGGTGGCGCGGGCGTAGCCGTCGGCCGCGTGCACGGCGGCCTGTTCATGGCGCACCAGCACGTGCTGGATCGAGTCCTGGCCGTACAGCGCGTCGTAGATGTAGAGCACCGAGCCACCGGGGTAGCCCCAGATGTACTTGACACCCTCGGCCTGCAGGCAGCGCACGAGGATCTCCGAGCCGTTGGGCTCGGCGGCAGGAGTGGCGGGGGGAGTGGTTTGCGGTTGCGCCATCGGGGCGCGTTTGACTTCCGCGGCAGACATGTTCATTTTCGAACCTCTGTGAATTTCTCTGACGAAAAACCTTCGGTGCCCCTCCTCGCGCCCTCATGAGGCGGACTTGGAACCTGCGCGATCAACAAGGGAGCGGCACCCGCTGTCGGGGCGCCCTGGAGATCTCTTCGCTATGCGCGAACCCGGCATTATCGCATTGCTTGCGGCCCTCGGGCCAGACACGCGGGGACATTGCATAATGCGGTAACAACGCAGCATTGGCACCACGCGTGCCCGCCGGCACTTGGCCACCGACAAAGAACTGTCCGATTTCCTCAAGAGCACCGAGAAGCGGGCCTTCAAGCGCACCCTGTTCACGGTGCGCGATGAGGAAGCCGCGCTCGACATCGTGCAGGACGCGATGTTCCGACTGGCCGAGAAGTACGCCGACCGACCGCCGGCCGAATTCCCGATGCTGTTCCAGCGCATCCTGTCCAACGCCACGATGGACTGGTTCCGGCGGCAAAAGGTGCGCCGCTCGGTGATGCAGAACATGTCCGAGTTCCAGGGCAATGCCGAGGACGAGGACTTCGATCTGCTGGAGGCCCTGGAAAGCCTGGACGGCGCCCTGGGCGCCGAGAGCGCCGCCGACACCTTCGGACGGGAACAGATCTTGCATATCATTGATGGCGAAGTGCAGCAACTCCCGGCGCGTCAACGAGAAGCCTTTCTGCTACGTTACTGGGAGGAACTGGATGTATCCGAGACGGCTGCCGTGATGGGCTGCTCGGAGGGCAGTGTCAAGACGCACTGCTCTCGAGCCGTTCATGCGTTGGCCAAATCGCTCAGAGCCAAGGGAATCGCACCATGACCACCTTCATCGACCGCACGACGGCAGACCCGACCTCGGCCGCCCTGGAGGCACGGTTCGGCCTGCGCATCGCTTCGCTGCTCAACGAGACGCGCAGCAGTGCCGACCACGACATTTCCGAACGCCTGCGCATCTCGCGCGAGCAGGCGCTCGCGCGGGCCCGCGCCAGCCGCTTGGCCACGGCGCCCGTGACCGCTGCTGCCGCGCCTGTGGTGGGCCTGTCGGCCTCCGGTGCAGCCATGCTGGGTCGTCACCCGGCGGACTGGTGGGGGCGGATCGCGTCGGTGCTGCCGCTGCTGATGCTGCTGGGCGCCCTGGTGGCCATCGATGCCTGGCAGGACGGCGTGCAGATCGGCGCCGCCGCCGACGTCGACGCCGCGCTGCTGACCGACGACCTGCCGCCCGAGGCCTATTCGGACCCGGGCTTCGCCGAGTTCCTGCGTGCGCCCCAGGAGTGACATGCCCCGGAGCCGCTCGCTGACTCCCGTCGCCTGGCTGAGCCCCCTGCTGCTGGCCATCATCCTGGTCGGGGCCCCGGTGGCCCAGGCCCAGGTGCTCTCGCCCAGCCCTGACTGGGCCTCGCTGCAGGCGTCCCAGCAAAAGGTGCTGGCCCCGCTGAAGAGCGACTGGAACAGCCTGGACGCCACCCAGCGTCAGAAATGGCTGGAACTGGCCACCCGCTACCCGTCGATGTCCGCCGACCAGCAGCAGCGCATGCAGCAGCGCATGAGCGAATGGGCCCGGATGACGCCGTCCCAGCGCGGCCAGGCGCGCATCAATTTCCAGCAGGCCCGGACCATTCCGGCGCCGGACCGCCAGGCCCAATGGGAGGCCTATCAGGCCCTGCCGCCCGAGCGCAAGCAGGCGCTGGCACAGCGCCAGGCCGCGCCGGCCTCGGCACCGCAAACCACCGCCGCGGGCCAGCTGCGGCGCGCGCCAGTGGACGCGCTGGCGGCCAAGGCCAACAGCGTCACGCCAACGCCGGCGCCGGCGCCGCGGGCGGTCGGCCCCTCGCTGGTGCAGGCCGGCCCGGGGGCGACCACGCGCCTGATCACGCAGGCACCACCGGTCAAGCCGGCGGCCAGTGCGCCGCGGCCCAAGATCGAGGTCAATCCGCAGATGGTCGACCGCACCACGCTGCTGCCCAAGCCGCTGCCGCCCAAGCCGCCAGCGGCCCCCAAGGCCCCCAAGCTGGCTGACGCCACCCCGCCGCCCCCCGCTGAACAAGCCCCGGCGTCTGCCCCGTGAGTCTGAATACCTCGCCCACGCAGCGGGCTCCGTCGCTGCGACGCCGTCTTGCCTGCCTCGTCTACGAAGGCGTGCTGCTGTTCGGCGTGGTGATGATTGCGGGCTACCTGTTCTCCGCCCTGACGCACCAGACCCATGCACTGCGCGGCCGCGAGGCCCTGCAGGCCTTCCTGTTCCTGGTGCTGGGCATCTATTTCGGCTGGTTCTGGTCGCGCAGCGGCCAGACGGTGGCCATGCGCGCCTGGCACATCCGCCTGGTCGACGTCCACGGCCAGCCGGTGGGCCAGGGTCGCGCAGTGGCCCGCTACCTGGCCAGCTACGTCTGGTTCCTGCCGGCCCTGGCCTCGGCGGCGGCGCTGCACTGGGCCGACTCGGGCACCATCTTCGGCTGGATGGCCCTGTGGGCGCTGGTCTACGCGGGCCTGACGCGCCTGCACCCGGAGCGCCAGTACTGGCACGACGTGCTCTGTGGCACCCGGCTGATCGACTGGCGCCCGGCGCCCCCCGCCCGCACCTGATCCCGCTGGCACAATCCCGGGCCTGATGAGCAATCCGCACAAGGGCCGCACCGGCCTCGACCGCATCCTGCACGCTGCCGGCTACTCGGCCGCTGGCCTGCGCCAGGCCTACCAGGGCGAAAGCGCCTTCCGCCAGGAGACCTGGCTGGCCGTGGTGTTGCTGCCCCTGGCCTTCTACGTCGGCCGCAGCTGGGTCGAGGTGGCGCTGCTGGCCGGCTCGGTGGTGCTGGTGATGGTGGTCGAGTTGCTGAACTCGGCCGTCGAGGCGGCGATCGACCGCATCGGCTTCGAGCACCATGAACTGTCGGGCCGCGCCAAGGACTTCGGCAGCGCCGCGGTGATGCTGGCGCTGCTGCTGACGGCCGGCATCTGGGCGGCCGCGCTGTGGCAGAGGTGGGCATGAGCGGCGTGCGGCCGTTCAGCGTCTGCGTCTATTGCGGTTCGCGCCACGGCGTCCGGCCGGAATACACCACGGCCGCCCGGGCGATGGGCCAGGCGATCGGCGAGCGCGGCTGGCGCCTGGTCTACGGCGGCGGCAATGTCGGCCTGATGGGCGAGGTGGCCGACGCCACGCTGGCCGCCGGTGGCACCGTGCTGGGCGTCATCCCCGAGCGCCTGCTGCAGCGCGAGGTGGGGCACCACGGACTGACCGAACTGGTGGTGGTGCAGAACATGCACCAGCGCAAGATGCGCATGGCCGAAGAGGCCGACGCCTTCGTAGCCCTGCCCGGCGGCATCGGCACGTTTGAAGAGCTGTTCGAGATGTGGAGCTGGCGCCACTTGGGCTACCACGACAAGCCGCTGGGCCTGCTCGAGGTGCAGGGCTTCTGGGCCCCGATGGTGGGCTTCCTGCGCAGCAGCGTCGCGGCGGGTTTCATGGACGACAGCCAGATGGCCATGCTGGCCCTGGACAGCACGCCGGCCAGGCTGCTGGACAGCCTGGCGGCGTCACCGCGGCGCCAGGCCGCCGACTACCGCGGCGCCTGACCCGCGGCCGGCTTCAGACCGCCGATTCGTCGGTTTCGCCGGTGCGGATGCGCACCACCTGCTCCACCGGCGTGACGAAGATCTTGCCGTCGCCGATCTTGCCGGTCTTGGCGGCCTTGACGATGGCCTCGATCGAGCGCTCGACATCGGCGTCCTTGACCACCACCTCGATCTTCACCTTGGGCAGGAAGTCGACCACGTACTCGGCGCCCCGGTAGAGCTCGGTATGGCCCTTCTGGCGGCCGAAGCCCTTGACTTCGGTGACGGTCAGACCGGACACGCCCACCTCGGCCAGCCCTTCACGCACTTCCTCGAGCTTGAACGGTTTGATGATGGCGGTGATCTGCTTCATGGGGCACTCCGGGCAAAGGGGGTTCTCAGGTGCGATTTAAGCACGGAACTTCGAGGTGATCGGGTAGCGCCAATCGCGTCCGAAGGCGCGGTGGGTGATGCGGATGCCGATCGGCGCCTGACGGCGCTTGTACTCGTTGATCTTGATGAGCCGGGTGACCTTGTCCACGTCGGCCGCATTGAAGCCTGCGGCAATGATCGCCTCGATCGGCTCGTCGTCCTCCATGTAGCGCGCCAGGATGGCGTCCAGCACCTCGTAGGGCGGCAGGCTGTCCTGGTCGGTCTGGTCGGGACGCAGTTCCGCCGAGGGCGCCCGGGTGATGATGCGCTCGGGGATCACCGGGCCGATGCTGCCGTCGGCGCGGTGCGTCGGCTGCTGATTCTTCCATTCGCACAGGCGGTAGACCAGGGTCTTGGCAACGTCCTTGATCACCGCGAAGCCGCCGGCCATGTCGCCGTAGAGCGTGCAGTAGCCAGTGGCCATCTCGCTCTTGTTGCCAGTGGTCAGCACGATGGCACCGGTCTTGTTGGACAAGGCCATCAGCAGCGTGCCGCGGATGCGCGCCTGGATGTTCTCCTCGGTGGTGTCCTCTGGCAGGCCGGCGAACTGGCCAGCCAGCGAGGCCTTGAAGGCGTCGAACATCGGCGTGATGCCGATCTCGTCGTAGCGCACGCCCAGGCGCTCGGCCATGTCACGCGCATCGATCCAGGAGATGTCGGCGGTGTAGGGCGAGGGCATCATCACCGCCCGCACCCGCTCAGCCCCCAGCGCATCCACCGCCACCGCCAGCACCAGGGCCGAATCCACCCCGCCCGACAGGCCGATGATCGCCCCGGGAAAGCCGTTCTTGCCCAGGTAGTCGCGCACGCCCACGACGAGCGCGCGCCAGACCTGCTCCTCGGGCCCCGGGATGGGGGCGAGCGCACCCCTGACCTGGCCGTCGGCGCTCACCTGCAGCGGCCACACCGCCGGCTCGAAGGACGGCGCGCGGGCGCGCACCACCCCGGTGGCGTCCACCGCGAAGGAAGCGCCGTCAAAGACCACCTCATCCTGGCCGCCCACCAGATGGGCGTACAGCAGCGGCAGACCCACCTGGCGGGCGCGCTCGGCCATGCGGGCCTCGCGCTCGTCGTGCTTCTCGACATGGAAGGGCGAGGCATTGAGCACGCACAGGACCTGGGCGCCGGCCTCGCGCGCCAGGGCAGCCGGCTCATCGAACCAGGCGTCCTCGCAGATCAGCAGGCCAAAGCGCAGGCCCTGCACCTCGAACACCACCGCGCCCTGCCCGGCCTCTCGACCGGTGGCAAAGTAGCGTCGCTCGTCAAACACCTGGTAGTTGGGCAACTCGCGCTTGTGGTAGGTCGCCAGCACCTGGCCGCCGGCCAGGACCGAGGCTGAATTGAACCGCCGGGGCAGCGAGAACGAGCGCGATGCGGGCCCATGGGCCTCGGTCCACGAACTCGGATGACCCACCACCAGATGAAGGCCCTCGCAATCGGACAACTCCATCGCCAGCGCCTGCAGCGTGCGCTCGCAGGCGGCCATGAAGGCGGGGCGCAGCAGCAGGTCCTCAGGCGGGTAGCCGGTCAGGCTCAGTTCGGGCGCCAGCACCAGCCGGGCCCCAGCGGCATGCGCGCTGCGGGCCGCTTCGGCCAGCAGGCGGGCGTTGCCGGCCAGGTCGCCGACCGTGGCATTGATCTGGGCCAGCGCAACGCTGACAGGGGCCTGGGAGGTGCTCATGGACAAGGATGACGTGGACAGCGCCGATTATTCCATCGAGGTCTGCGCCGACCCTGCTGCCATTGCGGCCGATGCCTGGAACACGCTGCTGGCCGCGCAGAGCGAGCCCACCCCCTTCATGCGCCATGAGTTCCTGCTGGCGCTGCATGCCGGAGGCTGTGCCGCCGCGGCCACCGGCTGGGCACCGCGCTTCGTGCTGCTGCGCCGTCAGGGGCGGCTGGTGGCGGCGGCGCCGGCCTGGCTGAAGGCGCATTCCTGGGGCGAGTACGTGTTCGACTGGGCCTGGGCCCAGGCCTATCAGCGCCACGCCCTGCCCTACTACCCCAAGCTGGTGGTGGCGGTGCCGTTCACGCCGGTGCGCGGCAGCCGGCTGCTGGCCGAGGACGGCGCCGCCCGACAGGCGCTGCTGGCCGCGCTGCAGGCCCTGGCGCGGCAGGAAGACGCCTCCGGCGTGCACCTGCTGTTTGGTGATGCGGTGGACCAGACCGCCGCGGGTGCCGCGCGCTGGCTGCCGCGCCACGGTGTGCAGTTCCACTGGCAGAACCGCCCCGGCGAGGGCTGGCCCGACTGGCCCGCCTACCTGGCCGACCTGAAGCGCGACAAGCGCAAGAAGATCCAGCAGGAACAGCGGCGTGTGGCACAGGCCGGCGTGGCGCTGCAGGTGCTGGAGGGCCCGGCGATCCGCGATGAGGACTGGGCCTTCTTCCACCGCTGCTACACCGCCACCTACCTGGCGCACGGCCATGCGCCCTATCTGGACGAGGCCTTCTTCCAGCGCGTGGGTCGCACGCTGCCGGCGCACTGGCTGATGGTGGTGGCCACGCAGGGGGAGGCGCGGATCGCGGCCTCGCTGCTGGCCATCGACCGCGCCCGCGGCATCGCCTGGGGCCGGCACTGGGGCGCGCTGGCCCAGGTGCCCTGCCTGCACTTCGACGCCTGCTACTACCGGCCGCTCGAGTGGTGCATCGACCAGGGCTTCCAGCGCTTCGAGGGGGGTGCCCAGGGCGAGCACAAGATGGCCCGCGGCCTGCTGCCCGAGCCCACCGGCTCGGCGCACTGGATCGCCCACACGGGCTTTGCCGAGGCGATTGCCGATCACCTCGGCCGAGAGGGCCGGGGCATCGAGGCCTACCTCGATGAACTCGGCGAGCACAGCCCCTTCAAGGCCGCGCCCGCCTGAGGGCGCTCAGCAAGGCCGCGCCCGTTCAAGGGCGCTGAAGGGGCTGATCAGGCCTTCTTGGCCTTCTCGGCGTCGTAGGCGGCCATGCCGTCGACGATTTCCTTCTTCGCCGCCTCGGGGCCTTCCCAGCCGGTCACCTTGACCCACTTGCCGGGCTCCAGGTCCTTGTAGTGCTCGAAGAAGTGCTGGATGCTCTTCAGGCGCATCGGGTTCAGGTCCTCCGGCTTGTTCCAGCCGCTGTACAGCGGCAGGATCTTCTGGATGGGCACCGCGATCAGCTTGTTGTCGCCGCCAGCCTCGTCGTCCATCTTCAGCATGCCGATCGCGCGGCAGGTCACCACCACGCCGGGGATCAGCGGCACGGGGGTGATCACCAGCACATCGACCGGGTCGCCGTCGGCGGCCAGGGTGTTGGGCACGTAGCCGTAGTTGGTCGGGTAGTGCATGGCCGTCGACATGAAGCGGTCGACGAACAGCGCGCCCGATTCATGGTCGACCTCGTACTTGATCGGGTCGCCGTTCATCGGGATCTCGATGATCACGTTGAACTCTTCGGGCGCCTTGTCCCCGGGCGTCACGTTGTGCAGGCTCATGGTGGTTCTCTCGGTGCGATTGGAGGGGAAAACCCGGATTCTACGGGCCGCCCTTGCCGCGCCCTGACATGCGACTGTCCTTGACGCACCGCAGGAAAACACCATGCTGAGCCTGGGCTTCCTCCACTAGCATGGCCGGCGCCGACCCCGGGGGAGAGGCGATGAGTGCGCCCAAGCCGCCGGGATCAGATCATTCGATGGGTCTGTGAGAGGAAGGAGAACATTTGATGTCCACCACCGTGGCGCTCTATGTCGCGCTCGCGTGCGGCCTGCTGGCCGTCGTCTATGGCTTCGTTCAACGAGGCTGGATCCTGAGCCAGGATGCGGGCAACGCCCGCATGCAGGAGATCGCCGGGGCGATCCAGCAGGGTGCCGCCGCCTACCTGGCGCGCCAGTACAAGACCATCAGCATCGTCGGCGTGGTGCTGGCGGTGCTGATCTTCTGGCAACTGGGCAGCACCACCGCGGTGGGCTTCGTGCTGGGGGCGGTGCTCTCGGGCGCCTGCGGCTTCATCGGCATGAACGTGTCGGTGCGCGCCAACGTGCGCACCACGCAGGCCGCCACCAAGGGCATCGGCCCGGCGCTGGACGTGGCCTTCAAGGGCGGCGCCATCACCGGCATGCTGGTGGTGGGTCTGGGCCTGCTGGGCGTGGGCGCCTTCTTCTGGTACCTCAGTGGCGGCACGCAGGCTGATTCGGCCACGTTGAAGCCGCTGCTGGGTCTGGCCTTCGGCTCCAGCCTGATTTCCATCTTCGCCCGCCTGGGCGGCGGCATCTTCACCAAGGGCGCCGACGTGGGCGCCGACCTGGTGGGCAAGGTTGAAGCCGGCATCCCTGAAGACGACCCCCGCAACCCCGCGGTGATCGCCGACAACGTGGGCGACAACGTGGGCGACTGCGCCGGCATGGCCGCTGACCTGTTCGAGACCTACGCCGTCACGCTGATCGCGACGATGGCGCTGGGCGCCCTGCTGGTGGCCAGTTCGGCCAGCATGGCCGCGGCGGTCTATCCGCTGATGCTGGGCGGCGTGTCGATCATCGCCTCGATCATCGGCTGCAGCTTCGTCAAGGCCAGCCCCGGCATGAAGAACGTGATGCCGGCGCTGTACAAGGGCCTGATCATCGCGGGCGTCATCTCGCTGGTGGCTTTCTACTTCGTCACGGCGCAGATGTTCCCCAACGGTCTGGCGCTGGCCGCGGGCGGCACGGTGTCGGCCATGGCACTCTTCGGCAGCTGTGCCGTGGGCCTGCTGCTGACCGCCGGCATGGTCTGGATCACCGAGTACTACACCGGTACCCAGTACGCACCGGTGCAGCACGTGGCGCAGGCCTCCACCACCGGCCACGGCACCAACGTGATCGCCGGTCTGGGCGTCAGCATGAAGTCCACCGCGTGGCCGGTGATCATGGTCTGCCTGGCCATCATCGCCGCCCACTCGCTGGCCGGCCTGTACGGCATTGCCGTCGGTGCCACCGCCATGCTCAGCATGGCCGGCATCATCGTCGCGCTGGACGCCTACGGCCCGATCACCGACAACGGTGGCGGCATCGCCGAGATGGCCGAACTGCCCGACAGCGTGCGTGATGTGACCGACCCGCTGGACGCGGTGGGCAACACCACCAAGGCGGTGACCAAGGGCTACGCCATCGGCTCGGCCGGTCTGGCCGCGCTGGTGCTGTTCGCCGACTACACCCACGCGCTGGAGGCGCATGGCCTGAACGTCACCTTCGACCTGTCGAACCACATGGTGATCGTCGGCCTGTTCATCGGCGGCCTGATCCCCTACCTGTTCGGCGCCATGGCGATGGAGGCCGTCGGCCGCGCCGCCGGCTCGGTGGTGGTGGAAGTGCGCCGCCAGTTCCAGGGCGGCGAGATCATGGCCGGCAAGAAGAAGCCCGACTACAGCGCCGCGGTCGACATGCTGACCACGGCGGCGATCAAGGAAATGATCGTCCCGTCGCTGCTGCCGGTGGTGGTGCCGATCATCGTCGGCAAGCTGCTGGGCCCGGCCGCACTGGGCGGCCTGCTGATGGGCACCATCGTCACCGGCCTGTTCGTCGGCATCAGCATGTGCACCGGCGGCGGCGCCTGGGACAACGCCAAGAAGCTGATCGAGGAAGGCTTCACCGACAGCAACGGTGTCGTCCACAAGAAGGGCTCCGAAGCGCACAAGGCGGCGGTCACCGGTGACACCGTGGGCGACCCCTACAAGGACACCGCCGGCCCGGCCGTCAACCCGTTGATCAAGATCATCAACATCGTGGCGCTGCTGATCGTGCCGCTGCTGCCTGGCGCGGGTACCGCCAGCCACGGCGCGGCCGCCACCCACGCCTCGCCGCCGGCGGTCACCGCCCCGGCCACGGCCGAGCCGGCGGCCCCGGCGCCGGCCGTGGTGGCCAGCGCCGCCTCCAACTGAACCGGCGCAAGCCGTGCACCCTGGCCGCCTTCGGGCGGCCTTTTTCATGGACCCGGCGCTGCTTGTGGCTATGCTCGCACCATGGCCCTGCCCTGGCTCCAAGACGACACCCCGTTCCCGCCCACCGCGCTGGCGCTGGACGATCGCACCGACGCACCCGGACTGCTGGCGGCCGGCGGCAGCCTGTCGGTGCCCCGGCTGGTCGAGGCCTACCGGCGCGGCATCTTCCCCTGGTTTGGCCCCGGCCAACCGGTGTTGTGGTGGTCGCCCGACCCGCGCATGGTGCTGCCGGTGGCCGAGTTCAAGCTGTCGCGCTCGCTGCGCCGCAGCCTGCAGCGCTTCCTGGCCGATCCGGCCTGCGAGATCCGCTTCGACCACGACGTGCGCGCCGTCATCAGTGCCTGCGCCACCACGCCGCGGCATGGCCAGCGCGGCACCTGGATCGTGCCGTCGATGGTGGCGGCCTACATCGAACTGCACCGCGCCGGTGTGACGCACAGCGTCGAAACCTGGGTCGACGGGCGGCTGGTGGGCGGCCTGTACCTGAACCTGGTCGGCCGCATGGTGTTCGGCGAGTCGATGTTCGCGCACCGCACCGATGCCTCGAAACTCGCGCTGTGCGCGCTGGTCGCCTGGTGCCGCGGCCACGGCCTCGACTGGATCGACTGCCAGCAGGAGACCGCGCACCTGGCCAGCCTGGGCGCGCGGCCGATCGGCCGCAGCCGCTTCGAAGCCCTGCTGGCCGACCGGGTCGATGCCGCGCCGCCCGCCTGGACCTATGATCGGCGCCACTGGAACCACCTGCTGCCCTTGTCCGAGCCGATGTGACGCACCCCAAGGAAGCCCCGTTTGCGTCGTTGCAGTTCTACGCAACCGCTCCGTATCCCTGCAGCTACCTGCCCCACCGGCAGGCCCGCTCGCAGGTGGCCACCCCCGGCCACCTGATCCACGCCGAGACCTATTCGGCGCTGGTCGCCTGCGGATTCCGCCGCAGCGGCCTGTTCACCTACCGGCCGCTGTGCGACGGCTGTCGCGCCTGCGAGCCGATGCGGCTGCCGGTCGAGCGCTTCGCCCCCAACCGCAGCCAGCGCCGCTGCTGGAAGAGCCACGGCCACCTGCGCGCCCGGGTGATGCGTCTGGGCTTCGCCCAGGAGCACTATGCGCTGTACCTGCGCTACCAGGCGGGCCGCCACGCCGGTGGCGGCATGGACCATGACAGCGTCGACCAGTACACGCAGTTCCTCCTGCAAAGCCGTGTCAATTCGCGCCTGGTGGAGTTCCGCGAACCGGTGGAGGGCGGCGGTCCGGGCGTCCTGCGCATGGTGTCGATCGTCGACATCCTCAGTGACGGCCTGTCCGCGGTCTACACCTTCTACGACCCCGACGTGCGGGCCAGCTACGGCACCTATGGCGTGCTGTGGCAAATTGAGCAGGCCCGGCAGATGCAACTGCCCTACCTGTACCTGGGCTACTGGATCACCGACAGCCCGAAGATGGCCTACAAGGCGCAGTTCCGCCCGCACCAGCGCCTGGTCGATCAGCGCTGGGTCGACGTCGACAGCTGACGGTCGATCGGCGCTGGCTGCACTTCGTCGCATGAGGCTGGTCACCCGGCCTGCGGCCCCCTAGGCTGAGACCACTCGTCTTGCCCCAGGAGCCATCGATGAAGCCCACCCGCCTTGCCCTCGCCGCCACCGCCCTTGCCCTGTGCGGGCTGGCCCAGGCCGACACTGCCGAACAGCAGCGTCCGCTGGGCAGCTTCCACCGGATCCGGGTGGAGGGCTCCTTCGACGTGCAGGTCTCGCCCGGAACGGCCGTCCAGGCCCTGGTGCGAGGCGACGCCAAGCTCCTGGCCAAGGTGCTGACCCAGGTGGAGGGGGATACGCTGGTCGTGCGACCCGCCGAGCGCATCGGCTGGATGCAGGGCACGCCCCAGGTGCGGGTGCAGGTGCCGGCGATCGACATGGTCGAGCTGCTGGGCAGCGGCAACCTGGCTCTGCAGTCCTTCAAGCTGCCGGCCCTGACGGTGCGCGTGGCCGGCTCGGGCGATGTGGACGGCCGCGAGCTGCAGGTGGAGTCGCTGGAGGTCCGGCTGTCGGGCTCCGGCGATGTGCGACTCAGCGGTCGATGCACCACGGCCGCCATGGCGGTGGCCGGCAGTGGCGACATCTCGGCAGGCGATCTGGACTGCCGACAGGTCCGGATCAGCGTGGCTGGCAGCGGCGACGCCAGTGTGCGCGCCAGCGAACGCCTGGATGCCAGCGTCGCGGGTTCGGGTGATATCCGCTACCTGGGTCGGCCCCCACAGGTGCAGCGCGCCAGCAGTGGCAGCGGATCGATCCGGCCCGCGGACTGAGGGCCCTTCCCGGGGCGCCTCTCAAGTGGCGCCCCCTGCGGCCGATACAGTGGCGTCGACCTGCCCGCGTCCGGGCGGGGTTCCCACGTCCATTCCAGCCGCTGCCATGCCCAAAGCCCTGATTCGACTGCTGCGCGCCGCACTCGTGACCTGCCTTGGCGCCAGCGCCATCGCCCAGGCGGACAGCCCGGGCTATCGGTTCTCGCCGGTCAACCAGTACGGCATCAACCTGACCGCCTCGTACTGGAACCCGATCATCTCGTACGTCAGCGAGAAGAGCGGTGTGCGCCTGAACCTGAAGATCGGCCGCACCTCTGCCGACACCACGGCCTATGTGCTGGCGCAGGAGGTCGAGTTTGTCTTCACCAACCACCTGTTCAGTCCCGAACGCGAGAAACTCGGCTGGCGCGTCTTCGGTCGCCGGCAGACGCCACCGGTGCAAGGCGTGGTGATCGTGCCGGATGACTCGCCGATCACCAGCCTGGCGCAGTTGCAGGGCAAGGAAGTGGTGTTCCCCGGCCCGGAGGCCACGGTGTCCTACAAGTTTCCGTACGCCCACATGCTGTCGAAGAAGATCGACGTCAAGGTGGTCTTCGGCGGCAACACCGACGGCGCCCTGGTGCAGCTCTTTTCCGGCAAGGCCGCTGCCGCCGGCGTCAACTCGCAACTCGCCGAGGGCTATGCCCGCCGTGAGGGCAAGAAGTACCGCGTGCTCTGGGGCACCGAGCCGCTGCATGACCTGGCGCTGATGGTGTCATCCAAGGTCCCCGAGCGCGACGCCCAGGCCGTGGCCAGTGCCTTCATCAACATGCACAAGGATCCGGTGGGCAGAGACCTCCTGCTCAAGGCCTCGGAACAGGTGGGCCTGACCGCCGAGGCCTACTTCGTGGCCTCCGACGGCAGCGAGTACGCGCCCTACCGCCGTTTCTACCAGACGGCGCCCGCGTCACTGCACTGAGCGTCCGTGGCGCTGCTGCGACTGCTGCTTCCCCGGTCACTGGTCGGCCGGGTCTTCGGGCTGTACACGCTGGCCCTGGTGGGATTCGTGGCCGGCGGACTGCTGCTGTTCTACCGCTTCCAGTTCACCACCCAGCTTGAGCGGACCGAGGACCAGGTGGCCACGCTGGCCACCGTCATCGCGCCAGCCGTGGCCGACGCCGCGGTGATTGGCGACTACGACACGATCAAGCATACGCTGGAGCGCTCGCTGCGCAACTCGGACATCGGCGCCGCCCAGTTCATCGACGTCAGCGGCGCCCAGGTCAGCGCCAGCTATGACACGCCGCTGGACGTGGACCCACCGCGGTGGCTGGCCAGCTTGTTTGCCGATCGGCTCTACGACTCCAACCTGCCGATCTCGGTGGGTGGCCGCGACTACGGCGTGCTGCGCCTGCAGATCGCGCCGGACCGTGTCGCCGGCAGCCTCTGGCAGCAGACCCGCATGGCGCTGTGGCTGGCCCTGGCAGGCCTGGTCTTCGGCCTGCTGCTGATCCGCTGGCCGCTGACCAACTGGCTGGGCAACCTCGACCGCATCCGCCACCTGCAGGCCGAGCTCCAGGCCGGCACGGCGGCCAGCCAACCAGGGCTGTCGGCCGACGCGCCAATCGAGTTTCGCCAGACCTTCGAGGTCCTCAACCAGGCCGCTGCCAGCCTGCAGGCGCAACGTGAGCAGGCGGCGGTGACGCTGGGGGCGATCGGCGATGGCGTGCTCACCCTGGACCGCGGCGGGCGCATCATCGTGGCCAATCCGGCGGCCAAGGCCATGCTGGCCGCCGATGGCCGCACGCTGCTGGGCGAGCCCGCCCATCTGGCGCTGCCCGACATCTTTCCAGGCCCGCTGGACAGTCGCCCCTGGGAGCACCGGCTCTGCCAACTTGGGCACGGCGATCACCGGCGTGTGCTCGACACCACCCTCACTGTGGTCCACGGCGGCGACACCGGTGGGCAGGTGGCGGGCTATGTGCTGGCCTGCCGGGACATCAGCGAACAGCACGCACTGGACCAGCAACTGCGGGCCGAGGTCGCCAGCCGCGAGGCGGCGCTGGTGTCGCTGCGTGGCGTGCTGGAGGGCCTGCTGCACGACCGCAGCCCCGATCTGGACCCCACCGGCAGCGACGGCACGCTGCAGGCGGTCACGCGCCTGATTGCTGCGCTGGTGGCGCAGCTGCAGGCACGCGGCGACCAGCTCGACGCCATCTTCACCCTCAGCCCCGACGGCTTCGTGTCCTTCGACCGCGATGGCAGGATCAGCCTGGTCAGCCCGGCCTTCCAGGCCCTGACCGGCCTGCAGGAGTCGACGCTGCTGGGGCTGGATGACACGGGCCTGTTCGCCCTGCTGCATCGCCACGCCGCGGCCGATGCGCCCCCGCCAGACGCCACCCGGCTGCGCCACAACCGCGACGATGGCGCCCCGGTGCGCGTGGTGCTGGAGCTGGCGCGGCCCCAGCGGCGTGCGCTGGAACTGGGCCTGCATGCCGGCGGCGGCGGCGCCGTCAGCCAGGTGCTGCATGTGCGCGATGTCACGCATCAGACCGAGGTGGATCGGCTGAAGAGCGAGTTCCTGTCCACCGCCGCCCACGAGCTGCGCACACCCATGACCAGCATCCACGGCTTCGTCGAGCTGATGCTGATGCGCGAGCTGGGCCCCGAGCGTCGACGCGACGTGCTGGAGACGGTCCGGCGCCAGACCCAGCTGATGATCGCCATCCTCAATGAGCTCCTGGACCTGGCGCGCATCGAGGCGCGGCAAGGCAAGGACTTCAGCTACGAACTGCTGGACCTGGCGGCCCTGGCGCGGGAAGTGGCCAGCGACTGGATCGCCCCGGAAGGCCGTGCGCCGATCCGCCTGGCGCTGCCCGAGAGGCGCAGCGCGCTGGTCAGCGCCGACCGTCTCAAGCTGCGCCAGGCGATCGGCAACGTCACCAGCAATGCCTACAAGTACTCCAGCCAGGGCGAGGTCACGATGACCCTGGTTGAGCCGCCCCCGGACAAGCCGGGCGCCGTCGGGCTGCGCATCAGCGACGAGGGCATCGGCATGACGCCTGAACAGCTGGCCCGCGTGACCGAGCGCTTCTACCGCGCCGATGCCTCGGGCAATGTGCCGGGCACCGGTCTGGGCATGAGCATCGTCGAGGAGATCATGACCCTGCAGGGTGGCGGGCTCAGCGTCGAGAGCACGGCCGGCGTCGGCACCGCGGTGACGCTGTGGCTGCCCCTGGCACCAACTCGGGCAAACCCCAGCGTCAGCGACTGAGACCCTCGGGTCTTTCGAGCCTCTTCGTGGGATAATGGGAAGTTGACTGGCGTGCGCGCAGGATCCTGAGGGTGCGTCGCGGCGCTGGTAGTCGAAGACTCGAAATCAAGGAGGTCATTCTGGCCAAGGACGATCCCAAGACGGCCATCGATGCCGGTGGTCTGCGTTACCGTTCCAAAGTGGCTGGGTCGCCGTTCTCGGCGACCGGCGCCTTCGGCGCCGCCACGATGTCCTGTTTTCTGTGCGGCAAGCATCGCCCCCGGGCGCAGCTGAAGACCCGCAAGCTGCTGGGCAAGGCACAGGCGGTGTGTGCACCGTCCTGCAAGGAGCTCGAAGAGCTCCTGAACAAGAAGGCCTGATGGCCCACGGGGCCCGCCACCGCCAGGTGCCGGGCCCCGTTCCTTTCCACGATGTCCGACCCCGACCGCCTGCCCGACACCGCCGAGGCGCTCTTCGCGCCTCCCGAGCCGGCCCCGCTGTCCCGGCGTGAACGCGCCGCCGTCATCGCCCGCATCGAGGCCCTGATGGAGTACTGGGGCATCACCACCGATGACCTCGCCGACGAGGCCGCGCTGCCCGCAGCGCCACCGGCACCTGCGCAGCCGGCAGTCATCAAGTACCGCCACCCCGTGAGCGGCGACACCTGGGACGGCCAGGGCGCCCACCCCGACTGGCTGCGCAAGGCGCTGCTGCAAGAGGGCTACCGCGTCGACGAACTGCGTCCGCCACCCGCTGAACCGGCGCCCTGAGCGCCGCCCGCCGGGCTGGCTATAGTCGGTGGCCGAACCGATCCACCACGCCACCCGATGTCCCTCGATCCCCTGCTGCTGGCCTTGGCCCTCGCAGCCTTGCTCCTTGGTGCCCTGCTGGGGTGGTGGATGGCCACCGCCCGCGCGCGCGCCGACAGCGCCGCCCTGCAGGAGCGTGTGGCCGGGCTGGGCCAATCCCTGGCGCTGGAACGCAGCCAGCATGAGGCCTTGCGCGCCCAGGCCGAGACCTGGCGCCGGGAGCTCGATGAGGGCAGCAACCAGCTTGCCCGCTGGCAGGAGCGTGCCGAATCACTGGGCGAGCAACTGGCCACGGCACAGGCCGCACTGGGCCAGACCCAGAGCCGCATCACCGCGCTGAGCGAGGCCCAGGCCAGCACCCAGGCCGAACTGGCCGACACCCGGGCGCGTCTGGACAGCGAGCGCCGCAACGCCGAGCTGCGACTGAAGGAACTGCAGGATGCACGCGAAGCGCTGTCGCTTCAGTTCAAGGCCCTGGCCAACGAGATCCTCGAGGACAAGTCGCGCCGCTTTGCCGAACAGAACCAGGCCAGCCTGTCGCAGCTGCTGGACCCGCTGCGACAGCAGCTGGGCGAGTTCAAGGGCAAGGTCGAGGAGGTCTATGTCCAGGAAGGCAAGGACCGCAGCGCGCTGGCCGAGCAGGTGCGCCAGCTGGCGGCCCTGAACCAGGCTCTGAGCCAGGACGCCAAGGACCTGACGCGGGCCCTCAAGGGCCAGGCCAAGACCCAGGGCAACTGGGGCGAGCTGGTGCTCGAGCGCGTGCTGGAGGCCTCCGGCCTGCGCAAGGGCCACGAGTACCGGGTGCAGGACAGCCAGACCCGC
The DNA here is from genome assembly GCF_018069845.1 of Ideonella alba. Taxonomy (NCBI): domain Bacteria; kingdom Pseudomonadati; phylum Pseudomonadota; class Betaproteobacteria; order Burkholderiales; family Sphaerotilaceae; genus Ideonella; species Ideonella alba. The sequence goes on along the minus strand of NZ_JAGQDD010000012.1, from coordinate 97,346 downwards.
GAGGACGGCAGCCGGGCCCAGCCCGACGTGGTGATCGAGCTGCCCGAAGGGCGCAGCCTGGTGGTCGACGCCAAGGTCTCGCTGCTGGCCTACGAGCGCTTCGTCAATGCGGCCGACGACGATGCGCGCGCGGCCGCGCTGCGCCTGCACCTCGAATCGGTGCGCAAGCACATCCGCGACCTGTCCGAAAAGGGCTACCAGCAGCTCTACGGCCTGCAGTCGCTGGACTTCGTGCTCGCCTTCGTGCCGGTGGAGCCCGCCTTCATGCTGGCGGTGACCAGCGACGGCGAGCTGTTCATGGACGCCTGGCAGCGCAATGTGTTGCTGGTCAGTCCCTCAACGCTGCTGTTCGTCGTGCGCACCGTGGCCCACCTGTGGCGCCAGGAAGCGCAGAACCGCAATGCGCAGGAGATTGCCCGCCGCGGCGCCGAGCTCTACGACAAGCTCTGCGGCTTCGTCGCCGACCTGGAGAAGGTGGGCGAGCGGCTGAAACAGACGCGCGACGCCTTCGATGGCGCGCAGGCCAAGCTGCATGCCGGCCGCGGCAATGTGATCCGCCAGGCCGAGATGCTGCGCGAGCTGGGCGTGAAGCCCACCAAGCAACTGCCCGAGGGCCTGCTGCAGCTGGCCCAGGACGCCGAGCCGCCCGCTGCCACCTGAGCGCGGCACCGTCGCCCTGCCCTGTGGGCCGCGCAGTGGCACGGGCCCGGCCATCGCCTGGCCCAGCAAGGACCCTTGAAAAGCAAAAGGCCCGGTACCTTGCGGTACCGGGCCGTTGCCGTTTTCAATGGTCGGGGTGGCGGGATTCGAACTCGCGACCCCTTGCACCCCATGCAAGTGCGCTACCAGGCTGCGCTACACCCCGACGAAGCTCGCAGTATAGCCTGAAATCAGGCACTTTCAGACATCGAGCAGATCGCGAATCGCCAGAAGCTCCTGGCGGACATGGCGGGTGCTCAGGTGCACCGGCAGATCATCCAGGCTCAGCTCGATGACCTCGACGCCAGCGCTGCCGTCGCTCACCTCGGGCTCCTGCGCGGTCAGCTCGGCCGCACCGCTGCCAGAGGCCATCGCGGCGGCGTCGCTGAGCCGGTTGCGGGCCCCACTGATGGTGAAGCCCTGGTCGTACAGCAGGTCGCGGATGCGGCGGATCAGCAGCACCTCGTGGTGCTGGTAGTAGCGGCGGTTGCCGCGCCGCTTGACCGGCTTGAGCTGCGTGAACTCCTGCTCCCAGTAGCGCAGCACATAGGGTTTGACGCCACAGAGCTCGCTGACCTCACCGATGGTGAAGTAGCGCTTCGCCGGAATATCCGGCAGGCGTTGGTCCCGCTCTTCCATGACAAATCAAGGCCCTGGCCCAGAGGACCTCAGACTTTACTCGAAGTCTTCGTCCGGGGACACGTCGCCCTGGACCAGCGCCTTCAACTTCTGGCTGGCGTGGAATGTGACCACATTGCGTGCAGCAATCGGGATGGCCTCGCCGGTGCGGGGATTGCGGCCGGGCCGCGGCGCCTTGCGCCGGATCGTGAAGTTGCCGAAGCCCGAGAGCTTCACATCCTCACCCGACACCAGCGCGGCGTTGACGATCTCGAAGAAGGCCTCGACCATGTCCTTCGACTCACGCTTGTTCAGGCCCAGGCGCTCGAACAGCAGTTCGCTGAGCTCGGCCTTGGTCAGCGTGGGCGTCTCCAGGCTGGGCAGGATGACCAGCGGTGAGGCACCGGCGGCGGGCGTGTCGTCGATCGACTGTTCTGTGTTCATGGTGTGTCTCGCACCGAAGTCTGGCAAGTTCTCAGCCACGCAGGCGGGCGCCAAAAGCCGTCTGGGCGCGGGCCACCGCGGCCGCCATCGCGGCCTCGATGCGCTCGTCGGTCAGCGTGGCCTCGTCGTCCAGCAACTCCAGCCGCAGGGCCAGGCTGCGCTCACCGGCGGCGATGTCGGCGCTGGGCACCTTGGGCCGGTAGATGTCGAACAGCGTGACCTGGCGCACCAGCGGATCGTCGGCCAGCGTGGCGACCAGCGCGTCATGCGCCACCTGGTCGGACACCACCAGCGCCAGATCGCGCAGCGCCGACTGCTGGCGCGGCACCGCCTGCGCCTGCGGCACCGGCCGCTGCTGTACGGCCGCCAGGTCCAGCTCGAACATCAGCGGTGCCGACGGCAGCTCATAGGCCTGGCGCCATTTCGGATGCAACTCGCCCAGGTGGCCGATGGTCACCCCATCCAGTTGCACCGCGGCGCAACGCCCCGGGTGCATCGCCGGGTGCTCAGCCGCCACGAACTCGGCGGTGCGCGGCGCCAGCAGGCGCTCGACGTCGGCCTTGAGGTCGAAGAAGTCGACGCTGCGCTCGGCTTGGCCCCATTGCAGTGCGGCGGCCGGCCCCCAAGCCAGGCCCGCCACGCGCATCGGCTGCGACACCCCTGCCACGCTGGTATCGGTGGAGGCCACCGAGGCGTCACGGCGGAACACCCGGCCCAGCTCGAAGACCCGCACGCGCGGCGCCTTGCGTGCCAGGTTGTACTTCAGCACGCCCACCAGGCTGCCCAGCAGGCTTGAGCGCATCACGGCCAGCGGCGCGGCGATCGGGTTGAGCACCTGGATCGGGTGGGGGTTGCCGGCCAGCTCGTGCTCCCAGCGCGCTTCGACGAAGCTGAAATTGATCGTCTCCTGGTAATCGAGCGCCGCCAGCGCATGGCGCACCGCGTGGGCGCCGCGACGGGCCTCGACGCGCACGCGGGCCGTCACCGGGGCCTGCGGCGGCGTGTCGGGCAGTTGCTGGTAGCCCAGCACGCGCGCCACCTCCTCGATCAGGTCTTCCTCGATCGTCAGGTCGAAGCGCCAGCTGGGCGGCGTCACGGTGAGCTCGCCATCGGCCTCGGTGAACGGCAGGCCCAGGCGCTGCAGCACGCTGGCGCACTGGGCCTGGGTGACCGGCATGCCGATCACCTTGGCGGCGCGCGCCACGCGCAGGCGCACGGGTGCGCGCTGCGGCATCGCCGGCTGCACATCGGTCACCGGACCGGCCTGACCGCCGCAGATCTGCTGCACCAGCGCGGTGATGCGCTCGATGTGCTCGACCGTGCCCTGCGGGTCGACGCCGCGCTCGAAGCGGTGTCCGGCGTCGGTGGCGAAGTTGTAGCGGCGCGAGCGGCCGGCCACGGCAGCGGGCCACCAGAACGCGGCCTCGATGTAGATGTTGGCGGTGTCATCGGACACCGCGGTGGCGTCGCCACCCATGATGCCGGCCAGCGACTCCACGGCCTGGTCGTCGGCAATGATGCCGACCTGCCCGTCCAGCTCGACCGTGTTGCCGTTGAGCAGCTTGAGCGATTCGCCCGCGCGTGCCCAGCGCACCTGCAGGCCGCCGTGGATCTTGTCCAGATCGAAGATGTGCGAGGGGCGGCCGTACTCGAACATCACGTAGTTCGAGATGTCCACCAGGGGGCTGACCGAGCGCTGGCCGCAGCGTGCCAGCCGCTCGACCATCCAGGCCGGCGTGGCCGCCTTCGGGTTGACGCCACGCACGATGCGGCCGCTGAATCGCCCGCACAGGTCGCTGGCCTGCACCTCCACCGCCAGCGTGGCGTCGATCGCCGGCGCCACCGGGGCGATGGCGGGCGTGACAAGCGGCGCGCCGGTCAGCGCGCTCACCTCGCGGGCGATGCCGTAGACGCTCAGGCAGTGCGCCAGGTTGGGTGTGAGCTTGAGGGTGAACAGCGTGTCGTCGAGGTTCAGGAACTGGCGGATGTCCTGGCCCAGCGGGGCGTCGGCGGGCAGCTCCAGCAGGCCGCCGTGGTCTTCGCTGAGCTTGAGCTCGCGCGCCGAGCACAGCATGCCGAAGCTCTCGACGCCGCGCAGCTTGCCCACCTTGATCGCGAAGGGCGCACCGCCGTCTTCCGCCGGCGGCAGCTCGGCGCCCACCAGGGCCAGCGGCACGCGGATGCCGGCGCGCGCGTTGGGCGCGCCGCAGACGATCTGCAGCGGGCCGTCCTTGCTGTGCGGGCCGGCATCGACACGGCACACCCGCAGGCGGTCGGCGTTGGGGTGCTGCTCGGCCTCGACGATCTCGGCCACGACGATCTTCGAGAAGGCCGGCGCCACCGGGCGCATCTCTTCGACCTCCAGACCCGCCATGGTCAGCAGGTCAGCCAGCTCGGCGGTGGTGATGGCGGGGTTGCAGAACTCGCGCAACCAGGACTCGGGGAATTGCATGGGTCAGATCCGATGGATGTTCTTGGAACGGCGGGTGCGGCGCGGCATCACTGGAACTGCGCCAGGAAGCGCAGGTCGCCGTCGAAGAACAGGCGCAGGTCGTTGACGCCGTAGCGCAGCATCGTCAGGCGGTCAAAGCCCATGCCGAAGGCGAAACCGATGTAGCGCTCGGGGTCGAGGCCGAAGTTGCGCACCACGTTCGGGTGCACCTGGCCGGAGCCGGCCACCTCCAGCCAGCGGCCCTTGAGCGGGCCGGAGGCGAAGGCGATGTCCACCTCGGCCGAGGGCTCGGTGAACGGGAAGAACGACGGCCGGAAACGGATCTGCAGGTCGTCGGTCTCGAAGAAGGTGCGGAAGAAATCGGCGAACACCACCTTCAGGTCCTTGAAGGACACGTTCTCGCCGATCCACAGGCCTTCGCACTGGTGGAACATGGGCGAGTGGGTGGCGTCGCTGTCGACGCGGTAGGTGCGGCCGGGGGCGATGACGCGGATCTCGGGCATGCCGCGGCCCGCGGCCAGCGCGGCGGCGTGCTTCTTCACGTGCTGCACCGCATAACGCACCTGCATCGGGCTGGTGTGGGTGCGCAGCAGGTGGCCCGAGCCATCCGGCGCCACGGTGTCGACGTAGAAGGTGTCATGCATCGACCGCGCCGGGTGGTCGGCCGGCGTGTTCAGGGCGGTGAAGTTGAACCAGTCTTCCTCGATCTCGGGGCCGTCGGCCACATCAAAGCCCATTGAGCCGAAGATGGCCTCGACCCGCTCCATGCTGCGCGAGACCGGGTGCAGCCCACCCAGACCGCGCGGCTGGCGTCCCGGCAGGGTGACGTCCAGCGCCTCGGCGCGCAGCTGCGCCTGCAGCTCGGCGTCGGCCAGCGCGGCGCGGCGCTCGGTCAGCAGCGACTCGATCGCCTGCTTGGTCTGGTTGATCTCGGCGCCACGGGTCTTCTTCTCCTCGTGGCTGAGCGCGGCCATGCCCTTGAGCAGGTCGGTGACGCGACCGGCCTTGCCCAGGAAGCGGGCCTTGGCGTTCTCCAGCTCGGCCGGTGTCACGGCGGCGGCGAAGTCGTCGCGCGCGGCCTGCACCAGTTGTTCGAGATCGTTCATTGCAAGCAGGGAAAAAATGAAAAAAGGCCGCACCGGCAGGTGAGGCCTTCGAGGTCCTGAGGGCGCTGCCGGCGCAGTGGCACCGGCGGCAGCCTCCAGAGGATCAAGCGAGCTGGGCCTTCACCTTGTCGACGATGGCAGCAAAAGCGGCCGGATCGTGGATCGCCATGTCCGACAGAACCTTGCGGTCCAGGTCGATCTGGGCCTTCTTCAGGCCGGCGATGAACTTGCTGTAGGTCAGGCCCAGACCACGCGTGGCGGCGTTGATACGGGCAATCCACAGCTGGCGGAAGACGCGCTTCTTGGTGCGGCGGTCACGGTAGGCGTACTGGCCCGCCTTCATCACCGCCTGCTTGGCGATGCGGAAGACGTTCTTGCGGCGGCCGCGGAAACCCTTGGCCAGGGCCAGAACCTTCTTGTGACGAGCGCGGGCGGTAACACCACGTTTGACGCGAGGCATGTGTTGACTCCTTCTTGGTGGTGATTACAGACCGGCGAACGGCAGCATCTGCGCCATGTGACCCATGTTGGTCTCATGCACGTTGGCTGCACCACGCAGGTGACGCTTGTTCTTGGTGGTCTTCTTGGTCAGGATGTGACGCTTGAAGGCTTGGCCGCGCTTGACGGTGCCACCCGGGCGGACGCGGAAGCGCTTCTTGGCGCTGCTCTTGGTCTTCATCTTGGGCATGTGATGCTCCTTATCAATGACCTCTGCTGGGCGGCCCCACGGGCGTGGTGCACTTGATGGCCTGCAGCGGCTTTTCTTCATCGCCCCGGTGACCAGACCGGGGCGCGAATCGGTTAAGACTTCTTCTTCGGTGCCAGCACCATGATCATCTGGCGGCCTTCGAGCTTGGGCATGTGCTCGACCACCGCCACATCCGCCAGTTCATCGCGGATGCGCTCCAGCAAGCGCATGCCGATGTCCTGGTGGGTGATCTCACGGCCCCGGAAGCGCAGCGTGACCTTGCCCTTGTCGCCGTCCTCGGCGATGAAGCGGCGCAGGTTGCGCATCTTGATGTTGTAGTCGCCTTCGTCGGTGCCGGGCCGGAACTTGACTTCCTTGACCTCGATGACCTTCTGCTTGGACTTGGCTTCAGCGGCGCGCTTCTGCTCCTGGTACTTGAACTTGCCGTAGTCCATCAGCCGGCAGACCGGCGGATCGGCCTGGGCCGCGATCTCGACCAGATCCACGTCGTGTTCGGCCGACAAGCGCAGCGCCTCCTGGATGCTGACGATGCCCAGCGGCTCGTTCTCGGGGCCGTTCAGGCGCACGGTGGAAGCGGTGATCTCGCGGTTCAGTCGGTGCTTGCGCTCGACATTGGGAATCCGGCGGTCGAGAAAGGTAGCGATGGTTCAAACCCCTGCAACAGGCCCCGAGGCAAGAACGGAGCCCGACACAAAAACTCTGGAGCGCAAAAAAGCCGAGGCGTCCTCAGACCTTGGCTGCGATGTCGGACGCGAGCTTCGCAAGGAAGTCGCTGACCGGCATCACCCCCAGATCCTGGTTGCCCCGGGCGCGCACCGCGACGGCCCCGCTTGCCTTCTCCTTGTCACCAATGACCAGGATGAACGGGACCTTCTGCATGGAATGCTCGCGGATTTTATACGTGATTTTCTCGTTGCGCAAATCCGCCTGAGCCCTAACTCCTTGTTTTTGCAGCGTTTTCACCACTTCCTGCACGGCATCGGCCTGGGCGTCGGTGATATTGGCCACCACCACCTGGGTCGGTGAGAGCCACAGCGGCAGCGCGCCGGCGTGCTGTTCGATCAGGATGCCGATGAAACGCTCCAGGCTGCCGACGATGGCGCGGTGCAGCATCACCGGGTGGCGGCGGCTGCCGTCCTCGGCCACGTACTCGGCGCCCAGGCGCTCGGCCATGAAGAAGTCCACCTGCATGGTGCCGCACTGCCACTGACGGCCCAGCGCGTCCTTCAGCGTGTATTCGATCTTCGGGCCGTAGAAGGCGCCATCGCCCGGCGAGACGACGAAGTCCACGCCGCTCTGGCGCAGGCTTTCCATCAGCGCATGCTCGGCCTTGTCCCAGGCCTCGTCGCTGCCGATGCGCTGCTCGGGCCGCGTGGCGACCTTGTAGAGGATCTCGGTGAAGCCGAAGTCCTGGTAGACCTTCTGCAGCAACGTGGTGTAGGCCAGGCACTCGGGCAGGATCATGTCCTCGGTGCAGAAGATGTGGCCGTCGTCCTGCGTGAAGCCGCGCACCCGCATGATGCCGTGCAGGCCACCGGTGGGCTCGTTGCGGTGGCACTGGCCGAACTCGCCAAAGCGCAGCGGCAGGTCGCGGTAGCTCTTGATCCCCTGCTTGAAGATCAGGATGTGACCGGGGCAGTTCATCGGCTTGAGCGCGTAGTCGCGCTTCTCCGATTCCGTCGTGAACATGTTCTCGCGGTACTTCTGCCAGTGGCCGGTCTTCTCCCACAGGCCCTGGTCCAGCAGTTGCGGACCCTTGACCTCCTGGTAGCCGTTGTCGCGGTAGACGCGGCGCATGTACTGCTCCACCTCCTGCCACACGGCCCAGCCCTTGGGGTGCCAGAAGACCGTGCCGGGCGAGTGCTCGTCGATGTGGAACAGGTCCAGCTCGCGTCCCAGGCGACGGTGGTCGCGCTTCTCGGCCTCCTCCAGCATGGTCAGGTACTGCTGCAGCTCTTCCTTCGTGGCCCAGGCGGTACCGTAGACGCGTTGCAGCATCTCGTTGCGGTGGTCGCCGCGCCAGTAGGCACCGGCCACCTTCATCAGCTTGAAGTGCTTGAGCTTGCCGGTGCTGGGCACGTGCGGGCCGCGGCACAGGTCCTCGAAGGCGCCTTCGCGGTACAGCGAGACATCCTGGTCGGCCGGGATGCTGCCGATGATCTCGGCCTTGTAGTGCTCGCCCAGGCCCTTGAAGTACGCCACCGCCTCGTCGCGCGGCAGCACGCGGCGCACCACCGGCTCGTCCTTCTTCGCCAGCTCGGCCATCTTTTTCTCGATGGCTTCCAGGTCCTCGGGCGTGAACGGGCGCTTGTAGGAGAAGTCGTAGTAGAAGCCGTTCTCGATGACCGGGCCGATGGTCACCTGGGCTTCGGGGAACAGCTCCTTGACCGCATAGGCCAGCAGGTGGGCGGTGGAGTGGCGGATCAGCTCCAGGCCTTCGGGCTGCTTGTCGGTGATGATCGCCAGCGCACTGTCCTGATCGAGCAGGAAGCTGGTGTCCACCAGCCGCGCGGCCTCGCCACGGCCGACCTTGCCGCCCAGCGCGGCCTTGGCCAGGCCGGTGCCGATCGAGGCGGCCACGTCGGCCACCGTCAAGGGGGCCGGGTACTCGCGCTGGGAGCCATCGGGCAGCGTGATCGTGATCATCGGGCAATCTCCTTCGGAAATGAAAAAAGCGCAGCTGCTGCAGCCGCGCTTTCTTCAGGAACAGGGGTGACGTGGGGTCGTGTGTATTCCAGCCGCGGCCGACTAAACCTCAGTGACGAAGGTCGTAGTTCGCGGTGTCATAACCCGTGTCGCCTTTCTCTGCTCTTGTGGTGGGGATGTCCCGATTGTAGCCGCCCTGGCGCCCGGCGAAGGCAACGCCGACCCGATCCGGACGATCCGGCACCGGGCGCGCAGCGGGCTGCACGCCGGCCAGCCGCCCGGTGGGCGCTCAGTAGCGGCGAACGGTCTGCCCGTCGACCACCACGCGGTCGCCGGTGCGCAGGTCACCGATCTGGGCCAGGTTGAAGGTGCGCACCTGGCCACCGTCGATCGCGACCTGCACGCGGTAGCGACCGGCCGGCTGGGTGTTGTGCTTCTCGATCTCGTTGCCGGCCACCGCGCCGCCCACCGCACCGACGATGGTGCCGGCGGTGCGGCCGCTGCCGGAGCCGATCTGGCGGCCGACCACGGCGCCCACCACGCCGCCGATCAGCGCCCCGGCGCCGCTGGTGTTCTCGCGCGGCGAGACATCCTCGATGTTGCGGATGGTGCCGTACTGCAGCCCGGCGCGCTGGCCCGACCAGGTGGCGCCTTCCTCGTAGACCGGCGCCTGGCGCGGGTTGGCGCAGGCGGCCAGCAGGCCGGCGCAGACGATGACGGTGGACAGACGGAGCAGACGAGTGTTCATGGCATGAGGCAAGGTCACGGCCGACGGGCCGCGCATGGTCTCTCAACGCCGCAGCCCCCGGTCCGGTTGGCCGAGGATGTAACCGGTGGTTCAGACCAGCGGCTCGATCACCAGCGGCCGGCCGCCGTTCACCGCCTCGGCGAACTCGTCGGCCAGACGGCGGCTGGCGTCAATGGCGGTGCGCCAGCAGCGCATCCGGCCCGCCAGGTCGTCGCCGAAGCGCCGGAAATCGTCCCGGTCGGGCAGCTTGCCGCCGGGCAGGCCGGCGATCCACTCGGCTGAGGGCACCATCAGCACCACACGGTCGAGCGCGCGGGTGGCGCGGTGGCGCCCGCGCAGGCCCTTGTCCAGCCAGCCCGGCACCACGCTGGTCTGGAAATGGGGGTAGAGCACCAGGCCATCGTGCGCCAGCTGGTCGTAGCGCAGGTGCAGGTGGTAGTCGGTGATGCCGCCGTCCCAGTAGGCGCCCGGCGGCGCGCCGGGGATGTCGTGCACCGCCTTCAGCCAGAACGGGATCGAGCAGCTCGCCAGCACCGCCGGTTGCAGGTTGCCCGCGGTCAGCGCGACCTGGCGCGTGCGAAAGTCGTCCAGCGGCAGCGGCAGCGGATCACGCGGGTCGGAAAAGACCACGCGCTCGAGCCAGCCGCCCAGCGCCCGGCGGCTGGCCAGGTTGCTGAAGAAGGCGGCCCCATAGCCCAGGGGGGTGCGCAGCCGCCCTTCCCGGCCGAGCAGGTGGCGGCCGCGGCTGGTGAAGACATGCAGCCTGCGCCGTGGATGGGACAGCAGTTCGTCCGACACCGCTGCCACCTGCGGCACCAGGGTGTCGTTGAAGACCGCGCTGACCGTGGCCGCGCTCGGCGGGCGGCCGGGCTCGTGCGGGTAGTCCTGCGCCACATAGGCGTCGGCCAGACGCGCCAGCGCCGCGTCGGCATCGCCGCGGCAGGCGGCCGCCATGCGCCAGGCGCCGATCGAGGCGCCCAGCAGATGAATCGTCGGACCATCGCCCGCCAGCCAGTGGCCGAACAGGAAGCGGTCCAGCGGGTTCAGCACCAGGCCCTTGGGACCACCCGCGGCGGCCGGCACCACGCGCACATCCTGCGGCCGCCAGCCGCGCTCCTGCAGCCAACGGCGCGCCGTCGGGCCGGCCAGCACGCGCAGCGCGGGAGCGGCCATCGGGGTCAGCGCTTGAGCTTGGCGAAGGCCGCGGCCATCGCGCCCTGGGCCTCGGGCTGACGGGCGCCGCCACCGCCGTGGCGCTCCTGGCGCGCGGCCGGCCGAAAGCTGTTGTCGCTGCCACGTGACTTGGGCGCCGCCGCCGCGTCCAGCTTCATCGTCAGGCTGATGCGCTTGCGCGGCAGGTCCACCTCCAGCACCCGCACCTTGACGATGTCGCCGGTCTTCACCACCTCGCGCGCGTCATTCACGAACTTGTTCGACAGCTGGCTCACATGCACCAGGCCGTCCTGGTGCACGCCCAGGTCGACAAAGGCGCCGAACTGCGCGACGTTGGACACCGTGCCTTCCAGCACCATGCCCTCCTTCAGGTCCTTGATGTCCTCGACGCCGTCGTTGAAGCGGGCCACCTTGAAGTCGGGGCGCGGGTCGCGGCCGGGCTTTTCCAGCTCGGCCAGGATGTCCTTCACGGTGATCGCACCGAAACGATCGTCGGCGAAGGCCTCGGGGCGCAGCTTGCGGATCACGTCGGCGTTGCCGATCAGCTCCTGGATCGGCCGGCCCGCGGCGGCAATGATCTTCTCGACCACCGGGTAGGTCTCGGGGTGCACGCCCGACAGATCCAGCGGGTTGTCGCCCCCGCGGATGCGCAGAAAGCCCGCCGCCTGCTCGAAGGTCTTGGCGCCCAGGCCGGCCACCTGCAGCAGCTGCTGGCGATTGGCGAATCGGCCGTTGGCCTCGCGCCAGCGCACGATGCTGCCGGCCACGGCGTTCGACAGGCCCGAGACCTGCGCCAGCAGCGGGGCCGAGGCGGTGTTCAGGTCCACGCCCACCTTGTTCACGCAGTCTTCCACCACGGCGTCCAGCGTCCTGGCCAGCTCGCTCTGGTTGACATCGTGCTGGTACTGGCCGACCCCGATGCTCTTGGGCTCGATCTTCACCAGTTCGGCCAGCGGATCCTGCAGCCGGCGCGCGATCGACACCGCGCCGCGCAGGCTCACATCCAGATCCGGCAGCTCCTTGCTGGCGAACTCGGACGCCGAGTAGACCGACGCGCCGGCCTCGCTGACCACCACCTTTTCCAGCTTCACGTCAGGGGCCAGGCTGGCGATGCGCTTGATCAGGTCGGCCGCCAGCTTGTCGGTCTCGCGGCTGGCGGTGCCGTTGCCGATGGCGATCAGGTTCACGCCATGCGCCGCCACCAGGCGGCCCAGCGTGTGCAGGCTGCCCTCCCAATCGCACTTGGGCTCGTGCGGATAGACGGTGCTGGTGGCCAGCACCTTGCCGGTGTCGCTGACCACCGCCACCTTCACGCCGGTGCGGATGCCGGGGTCCAGACCCATCACAACGCGCTGGCCGGCGGGGGCGGCCAGCAGCAGGTCGCGCAGGTTCTCGGCAAAGACCTTGATCGCGGTGGCCTCGGCCGCTTCGCGCAGGCGGGCGAACAGGTCGCGCTCCAGGCTCATCGACAGCTTGACCTTCCAGGTCCAGGCGATGGTCTTGCGGATCAGCTCATCACCCGGGCGCTTGCCATGGCGCCAGCCCAGGTGGTGGGCGATCCGGCCCTCGGCCAGCGTGGGCTGGCCCGGCACGACCTCCTCGTCCAGCACCAGCTTGGCGTCCAGGATCTCCAGCGCCCGGCCACGGAACACCGCCAGCGCGCGGTGGCTGGGCACGGTGCGGATCGGCTCGTCGTAGTCGAAGTAGTCGCGGAACTTGCTGTGGTCGGGGTGGTTCTCGTCCTTGCCCGGCGCCAGCTTCGACTGGAACAGGCCCTCAGCCCACAGCCATTCGCGCAGCGTGCCCACCAGACCAGCGTCCTCGGCCCAGCGCTCGCTGAGCAGGTCGCGCACGCCGTCGAGCACCGCGAAGGCGTCCGCAAAGCCGGCCTCGGCCAGCTTGGCAGCGCCGCCGTCATACGCGGCGACAAAGGCCTGCGCCTCGGTCAGCGGGTCCAGGGCCGGATCAGCGAACAGTCGATCGGCCAGCGGCTCGATGCCCGCCTCGCGGGCGATCATGCCCTTGGTGCGCCGCTTGGGCTTGTAGGGCAGGTACAGGTCTTCCAGCTCCTGCTTGGTGGGCGCCGCCTCGATCGCCGCGCGCAGCTCCGGCGTCAGCTTGCCCTGCTCGTCGATGCTCTTGAGCACCGCGGCGCGGCGGTCCTCCAGCTCGCGCAGGTAGGCCAGACGGGACTCCAGCTCGCGCAGCTGGATGTCATCGAGGCCGTCGGTGGCCTCCTTGCGGTAGCGGGCGATGAACGGGACGGTGGCGCCACCGTCGAGCAGTTCGACGGCGGTGTTGACCTGGGCGGGCCGAACCTTCAGCTCGGCCGCGATCTGCAGCAGGATCTTGTCCAAAACGGGATCACAGAGTCGGGAAAGCGCGGGAGTTTGCCAGATGCCGCCGGGCTCAAGAGCGGCCCGGATCGGCCGATACCCCGCGAGCCGTCATCCTGCCGACGGCGCCTTTGCCACCCTGGAGCCCCGCCCGATGTTCGACAAGACCCGCATCCTCAACCTGTCCAAGCGCCTGATGGATGGCTCGACCACCAGTGACGCCTTCTATGACGAGCTGACCCAGACCCTGGTCGAGGAGATGGGCTGCACCCGCGCCAGCCTGTGGATCTACCCCGACGCGCTGCTGCGCGACGCCATCGAATGCGTGCGCCTGTATGACCGCACCGACCGCCAGTGGGCGGCCGGCACGGTGCTGCACGAAGCCGACTTCGGCCCCTACTTCGAAGCGATGCGCAGCGACAACCTGATCGTCGCCTCGGATGCGCGCGCCCATGCCGTCACGGCCTGCTTCAACGAGATCTACTTCGACCCGCTGGGCATCCGTTCGCTGCTGGACGTGGGCATCAACATCTCGGGCCAGCCCTGGGGCCTGTTCTGCTGCGAGAACACCACCGATGTCCTGGAGTGGACGCCGGCGCACGTGGAGTACCTGCGCCAGGTGGGCACGCTGCTGGGCTTCGCGCTGAAGAAGGCGCAGACCGCCGGCGCGCACGCCTGAGGCACGCCGTTCTCATCACTTGGGTGGAGGCAGGGACGACGAGACCTTCCTAGCATCGCATGGCCCATTCTTCCAAACACCCAAGGAGAGAGCCATGTCCCTGCGTCACCACGCCGCCCTGCTGCCCCTGTGCCTGAGCCTGCTCGGCACCTCCACCACCCTGCTCGCTGCCGGCGCACCGGTCAAGGAGCGACTGAAGGCCCCGACCGGCCCGACGGCGGTCCTGTCCGCCACTTCGTCGATGGGCACGGCCACCGTGACCGTCGACGGGGCCGGCGCGTTCCAGGACGCGCTGGTCTACACGAACGCGGACGGCCTCACGGCCGACCTGAGCTGGCGCTCTGCGCTGTTCATTGACGGCACCCAGATCGAGGCCAACGACGTCAAGCAGAAGAGCACCCAGAAGGCCGTCAGCAGCTTCGCGCTGGGTTCGCTGCAGGTCAAGCTGGTCCAGCAGCTGCTGCCTGCCGCGCTGGCCGGCGGCTATGTGCTGGACCAGCAGTACAAGCTCAGCAACCCGGGCACTGAACCGGTGACGCTGAATCTGCTGCGCTACAACGACTCCGACATGTACGACCTGCCGACCAACACCTTTCTGGGTGACTTCGGCTACCAGCCCCAGGGCGGCAGCTACAACTACATCGTGTCGGATGTGGCGCCCACGCCGGCCAGCCTGACGCAGTACATCGGCGTCAAGTTCAGCGGCGGCGATGTCCCCACGAGCCGGGCGGTGCGGGTGTGCTGCAGCAACTACACCGACATTTCGCCGGAAGAGAACAACACCGTGCCCAACGACGCGGACCAGGACGGCATCAGCGACACCGGCATGGACATGGCGATCGCGGCGCAGGCCCCGGTCACCGTGCCGCCCGGCGGCAGCGTCACCGTCAAGATGAAGACGGTGCTGGGCCGCAGTGCGCTGAGCGGCCTGGCGGATCTGCCCGCGCGCTGATCAAGCGCGCTCAACCACGCAACTGGGCGCGCAGCCGCTCGCCCAGCTCCGGCCGCTCCTTGAACGGATCGGTCGGGTTGCGCTGCAGCATGATGTCCTCCAACCGCACCTGCACGCCACCCAAGGCGTGCGGGTGGCTGTAGATGTAGAAGCGGTCGGCCAGGATGGCGTCCACCACGAACTGCGCCACCTGGGCCGCGCTGACCTTGCCGCTGGTCACCGCCTTCTCGGCCATGGCCGCGCCGATCAGTTGGCTGCGCGTGGGCCCTGCCCCGGCATTGGCCATGTCGGCCGGCCGGTTGCGCTCGCTCTGGTGGATGCCGGTGGGCACGAAGTACGGGCACAGCACGCTGGCGCTGATCTGGTCGGTCACCAGGCGCAGGTCCTGGTACAGCGTTTCGCTCATCGACACCACCGCGTGCTTGGTGACGTTGTAGACGCCCATGTTGGGCGCGTTCAGCAGACCGGCCATCGACGCGGTGTTGACGATGTGGCCTTCATAGGTCGGATCCGCCTGCGCAGCGGCCAGCATCATCGGCGTGAAGACGCGCACGCCGTGGGCCACGCCCATCAGATTGACGCCCACCACCCATTCCCAGTCCTTGAGCGTGTGCTCCCAGATCAGGCCACCGGCGCCGACGCCCGCGTTGTTGAAGACCACGCCCGGCGCCCCGAAGCGCGCCAGCGTGGCCGCGCCCAGCGCCTCGACCTGATCGGCCTTCGAGACGTCCACCACCTGGGCCAGCACCTCGGCGCCCAGGCTGCGCATCTCCTGCGCGGCGGCTTCCAGCGCCGCCGCCTGCACATCGGCCATCACCAGGTGCATGCCCTGCCCGGCCAGCAGCCGCGAGAGTTCCAGGCCGAAGCCCGAACCGGCGCCGGTGATGACCGCGGCGCGGCCTGCCAATCGTTTCATCGTGAACTCCTTCAGCGCTGCGGTGGCCGCAGCATCTGGATGTGGGGAATGGTGTCTTCGCTGTAGGGCTCGCCCACGGCCTGGTAGCCGAATTCGGCGTAGAAGCGCTGCAGGTGCGCCTGGGCGCTGATGCGGTTGGCCTGACCCGGCCAGGCCAGGTCGGCCTGGCGCAGGCCCTCGGCCACCAGCGCGCGGCCCAGACCGGTGCCGCGAAGCGCCGCATGGGCCACGACGCGGCCCAGCGACGGTTCCTGGTACTTCAGGCCCGGGTCCACCACCCGCAGGTACAGCACCGCCTCGCCCGCCGCCAGCGCACCCCAGGGCGCCGTCAGGCGGCCCAGCAGGTGCAGGCTGTGGCGGTCCAGGCCATCCGGGTCCAGGTAGGGCCCCTGCTCCAGGATGAACACACGGGCGCGCAGCTGCAGCGCGTCGTACAGGTCGTCTCTCGACAGGCCCTCGAAGCGCGCTGCCGTCCAGGCGATGGGCGGCCGCTCAGCCATCAGACGAGCTTGACCAGCTGCTTGCCGAAGTTCTTGCCCTTGAGCAGGCCCAGGAAGGCCTCGGGCGCGCTCTCCAGGCCCTGGGCCACGGTCTCGCGGTACTTGAACTTGCCCGTGGCCACCATCGTGCCCAGCTCCTTCAGCGCCTCGGGCCACAGCTGCATGTGTTCGCTGACGATGAAGCCTTCGAGCTTCATGCGGTTGACCAGGATCAGCGCCGGGTTGGCCATCGGGATCGGCTCGCCGTTGTAGCCGGCGATCATGCCGCAGAAGGCGATGCGGCTGAAGGCGTTGGCACGCAGCATCACCGCGTCCAGGATCATGCCGCCGACGTTCTCGAAGTAGCCGTCGATGCCGTCGGGGCAGGCGTCCTTCAACGCCTTGCTGAGCGAGCGCAGGTCCGGATGGGCCTTGTAGTCGATGCAGGCATCGAAGCCCAGCTCGTTCACCACCGCCTCGCACTTGGCCGGGCCGCCGGCCAGGCCCACCACGCGGCAGCCGCGCGCCTTGGCCAGCTGGCCCACCGCACCGCCCACCGCGCCGCTGGCCGCGCTGACCACCACGGTCTCGCCGGCCTTGGGGGCGATGATCTGGGTCAGGCCGTACCAGGCGGTGACGCCCGGCATGCCCACCGCGCCCAGGTAGGCCGACAGCGGGATGTGGGTGGTGTCCACCTTCTGCAGCACACCGCGCTGGCTGGCGTTGACGCGCTGGTACTCCTGCCAGCCGCCCATGCCCACGACCTTGTCGCCGACCTTGAAGTGTTCGTTGCGCGACTCCACCACCTCGCCCACGGTGCCGCCGATCATCACCTCGTTGAGCGGCTGCGGCTGGGCGTAGCTCTTGCTCTCGTTCATGCGGCCGCGCATGTACGGGTCCAGGCTCAGGTAGTGGATGCGCACCAGCACTTCGCCGTCGGCCAGCGCCTCGACGGGCGCCTCGACCAGGGCGAAGTTGGCGGTGCTGGGCTCGCCTTGCGGACGCGAGACGAGGTGGATCTGGCGGTTGATGGTGCTCATCGGGTGCTCTTTCGTTCAGGATGCAGCGCCATCGGCGCGCTGCAGGGGTTTGACGTGGCGGCCCTTGGCGGGCAGCGCGCGCAGGTACTTGAAGGTGGCCGTGCCATGGGCGCACAGCTGGCCTTCGCTGTTGATCACGCGGCCCTCGCAGAAGGCCATGGTCGAGGTGCGGTGCAGCAGCGTGCCCAGGGCCCGCAGCTCGCCCTCGCCGGGGCGCAAGAAGCTGGTTTTCATCTCGATGGTGGCCACGCCGGGCCCGGCCAGCATGTCATGGCTGCGGGCGGCGTGGGCCATCACCACATCCAGCATGGTCATCAGCACGCCGCCGTGCGCCACTTCCCAGGAGTTGAGGTGCGACTCGGCCAGGTCGACGCGCAACTCGGCCGCACCGTCGGCGCAGCTGTGCAGTTCCAGCCCCAGTTGCTCGACGAAGGGAATGCGGACGGGAAACGGGATGGGGGGCTTGCGGTGGCTCATCCAGGGATCATCGCCGAAGGCCAGCTCAGCCACCGATGAGGGCGCTGACGCCCCCATCGACCGGCAGGATCTGTCCGGTGATGTGCTTGCCGGCGGCGCTGGCGAACAGCAGCGTGGCGCCCTTGAGGTCATCGTCATCGCCCAGGCGGTTCAGCGGCGCGTGGGCGGCCATCTTGTCGGCGCCCAGCGTGTCCAGCAGACCTTTGGTCATCTTGCTGGGGAAGAAGCCCGGCGCCAGCGCATTGACGGTGATGCCATGACGCCCCCATTCCGCCGCCAGGGCGCGGGTGAAGTTGACCGCCGCGCCCTTGCTGGTGTTGTAGGCAATGGTCTTCATGCCCGAGGGGTTGCCGCCCAGGCCGGCGATCGAGGCCACGTTGATGATGCGGCCCGAGCGGCGCGGGATCATGCTGGCCACCGCCGCCGCCTGGCTGATCACGAACAGGCTGCGTATGTTCAGGTCCATCACCTTGTCCCAGGCCTCGAGCGGATGCTCCTCGGCCGGGGCGCCCCAGGTGGCACCGGCGTTGTTGACCAGGATGTCGATGCGGCCCAGGCGCTCCATCGCCTCGGCGACGATGCGTCGGCCGTCCTCGGGCTGGGCGGCGTTGGCGGCCACCCAGCGGGCGTCGATGCCCTTGGCCTGCAGGTGGGCCGCGGCCTCCTCCAGGTCAGCCGCCTTGCGCGAGCTCAGCAGGATCTTCGCGCCGGCCTCGCCCAGCGCCTCGGCAATCTGCAGGCCCAGGCCGCGCGAGCCGCCGGTGACCACGGCGGTCTGGCCGCTGAGGTCGAAGAGTTTCATCACGGGGGTGCTCATCGGTCGCTCTCCTTGGTGGGTCAGAACCAGGCGTCCTGCATCTCGCGGCAGACCGCCTCGCGGCTGCTGACCACGCCCAGCCAGGCGTCGATCTTGGGCAGCTCGTAAACGTGGAAGAAACGCAGCGCCGACAGGAGGCCGGCGTTGCGCGCGCGCTCAGCGTCGCTGGCCGGCGCGGCGGCGCGGGCCGCCAGGCCCAGCTCCAGCCACACCCAGGCCAGCACCACGTGGCCGAAGGCCTGCAGGTAGGGCGTGGCATTGGCCAGCGCCTCCTCGGGCACACCGGTGGACCAGGCCGCCTTGGTGGCGGCGCCCAGACGCTGCACCGCGCCGCCCAGTGCGGGCACGTAGGTGGCCAACTGCTCGTCCTGGCCGGCGCGGGCCAGCGTGTCGCTGATGCGCTCAGCCAGCAGCTTCAGCCCGGCACCGCCCTGCATCACCACCTTGCGGCCCAGCAGGTCCAGCGCCTGGATGCCATGCGTTCCCTCGTGGATCATGTTCAGGCGCTGGTCGCGCCAGTACTGCTCGACCGGGAAGTCGCGGGTGTAGCCGTAGCCGCCATGCACCTGGATCGCCAGCGAGTTGCCCTCCAGGCACCACTCGCTGGGCCAGCTCTTGGCGATGGGGGTGAGCACCTCCAGCAGCAGCGCGGCCTCGGCGCTGGCCTCGGGCGTGCCGGTGTGCTTCTCGTCAACCAGGCGGGCGCAGTACAGGCACAGCGCCAGCGCCCCCTCGGCATAGGCCTTCTGGGCCAGCAGCATGCGCTTGATGTCGGCGTGCGCCATCAGCAGCGACTGCGGCTTCGACGCGTCCTTGCCCCCCTCACCCACCGGCCGGCCCTGGGGCCGCTGGCGCGCATAGGCCAGCGCCGCCTCGTAGCCGGCCATGCCCAGCATCGCCGCCGACAGGCCGATCGCGATGCGCGCCTCGTTCATCATGTGGAACATGCAGCGCAGGCCTTCGCCCGGCGCACCCACGCGGTAGCCGATCGCGCCGGCTCCGCCGCGCACCGGGTACTTGCCTTCGCCGAAGTTCAGCAGCGTGTTGGTGGTGCCGCGCCAGCCGCACTTGTGGTTCAGGCCGGCCAGGGCCACGTCATTGCGCTCGCCGGTCAACCGACCCGTGGTGTCCACCAGCTTCTTGGGCACGATGAACAGCGAGATGCCCTTGACGCCGGGCACCAGTTGGCCATCCGGCCCGGGGATCTTGGCCAGCACCAGGTGGACGATGTTCTCGGTCAGTTCGTGCTCACCGGCCGAGATCCACATCTTGTTGCCGCGCAGGCGGTAGCGCGGGCCCAGCGGGTCGTCCTGGAAATCGGCGCCATCCGGCTCGGCGCGGGTGGCGATGTCCGACAGGCTGGAGCCCGCCTGCGGCTCGGACAGGCACATCGTGCCGGCCCAGCGGCCACTGAACTCGTTGTGGGCGAAGACCTGCTGCTGCAGCGCCGTGCCATGGGCCATCAGCAGGTTGGCATTGCCGCTGGTCAGCATGCCCGCGCCGATGCTGGCCGAGGCCTTGGCGAAGAAGGCGTTGGCCGCCGCCTCCACCGCATAGGGCAGCTGCATGCCGCCGATCTCGTAGTCCTGCGCCGCGGCCAGCATGCCGCTGCCAGCGTAGGCCGCCCAGGCGTCGTGGGTGGCCTGCGGCAGGTGAACCTTCTCGCCGTCGAAGGCGGGCTCCTGGGTGTCGACCAGGCGGTTGAAGGGCGCGTACTTCTCGCGCGCGATGCGCTCGCAGGTGTCCAGCACCTGGGCAAAGGTCTCGCGGCTGTGGTCGGCGAAGCGCTCACGCTGGGCCAGCGTGTCCACGTTCAGCCAGTCGTGCAGCAGGAAATCGACGATCGGACGCATGCGCCCTCCTTGGTTGCGTAGGGCCTGTTCAGCGCCGATCGAGCGGCACCACGGCCATCGTCGCCGAGGCCTTCAGCACCAGCGTGCGGTCGCCCTCGCGCTCGGCCCAGACCTCGGCCTCGGTGAAGCTCAGCGTGCGGCCGGGCTTGACCACCCAGGCCTCGCAGACCAGGCGCTGGCCATCGGCCGGACGCAGCAGGCTCACCTTCAGGTCGGCGGTGAGCACCCAGTGGCCCTCGGCCACCAGGGTCTGCGCGGCCGAGCCCATCGCGTGATCGGCCAGCGTGGTCTGCACGCCCGCGTGGGCGTGGCCACTGTGCTGGCGGAAGCGGTCCTGCATGGGCAGCACCGCGGTCACCCGGCCCGGCGACACGGCCGTGGGCTCCGCCCCCAGGTCGCGCATGAAGGGCGACAGCTGGAAGAAGCGGCGCAGCGTGTCGAGGTCCATGCTCAGCCGCCTTCACCCAGGCGGACGATCGTGCCCTGCGCCAGCGCACAAAGCTTCTCGACGCCATCGACCACCGCGTAGACCTCGCAGCGCGCCACGCTCTGCGCCTTGCCGGTGGCCTCGGCGCGGGCGCGGGCCACCAGACGCTGGCCCAGCGCCGGGCGCACGTAGTTGATCTTGAACTCCGAGGTCACCACCGGCACCTGCATGGCGGTGCCGCCGGCGTAGGTCAGCGCGTTGTCGGCCAGGTAGCTGACCACGCCGCCATGGGCGAAGCCGTGCTGCTGCTTGAGCTCGTCGCGCAGCGGCAATTGCAGCTCCACCTGACCCGGCGACAAGGCCGTCAGCTCCGCCCCCAGCAGGCCGCTGAAGGGCTGCTGGGCCAGAATCTCCCGGCCCATCTGCAGGAAGACCTCGGGGCTGACGGTGGACTGTGTCATCAGAGGACTTCGAAAATGCCGGCCGCGCCCATGCCGCCGCCGATGCACATCGTCACGCACACGCGCTTGGCGCCGCGGCGCTTGCCCTCGATCAGCGCATGGCCGGTCAGGCGCTGGCCGGACACGCCATAAGGGTGGCCCACGGCGATCGCACCGCCGTTGACGTTCAGACGGTCCATCGGAATGCCCAGCGTGTCGGCGCAGTACAGCACCTGCACGGCGAAGGCCTCGTTGAGCTCCCACAGGTCGATGTCGGCCACCGTCAGGCCCAGCTTCTTCAGCACCTTGGGCACCGCGAAGACCGGGCCGATGCCCATTTCATCGGGCTCGCAGCCGGCCACCGCGAAGCCCAGGAAGCGGCCCAGCGGCTTCAGGCCCTTCTGCTCGGCATAGGTCTCGCTGACCACCACGCAGGCGCCACCGCCGTCGCTGAACTGGCTGGCGTTGCCGGCCGTGACCACGCCACCGGGCACCGCGCTGCGGATGCCCCGCACCGCCTCGATCGTGGTGCCGGAGCGCAGGCCCTCATCGGCGCTGATCGTGACCTGCTGGCTGCGCAGGCCCATGACCTTGTCCGCCACGCCAGCGGTCACGGTGCAGGGGACGATCTCGTCGTTGAACTTGCCCGCCTCCTGGGCGGCGCAGGCCAGGGTCTGGCTGCGCACGCCGTACTCGTCCATGCGCTCCTTGGCGATGCCGTAGCGCTTGGCCACGTTCTCGGCGGTCTGCAGCATGTTCCAGTAGATCTCGGGCTTGTTCGCCTTGAGCCAACTGTCGGCCAGCATGTGGGTGTTCATTTCCTGCTGGACACAGGAGATGCTCTCGACGCCGCCGGCGACATAGACGTCCCCCTCGCCGGCGATGATGCGCTGCGCAGCCATCGCGATGGTCTGCAGGCCGCTGGAGCAGAAACGGTTGACGGTGACGCCGCTGACGCTGATCGGCAGGCCGGCGCGCAGCGCCACCTGGCGGGCGATGTTGGCGCCGGTGGCCCCTTCGGGGTTGGCGCAGCCCATCAGCACATCCTCGATCGCGCCGGGGTCGATGCCGGCGCGCTCGACCGCGGCCTGGACGGCGAAGCCCCCCAGCGTGGCGCCGTGGGTCATGTTGAAGGCGCCCTTCCAGCTCTTGGCCAGGGGCGTGCGGGCGGTGGAGACGATGACGGCTCGGGTCATGGTGTGTCCTGGTATGCGTTGGAGGCGTGGATCAGGAGAAGCTCTTGCCTTCGGCGGCCAGCTGGGCCAGCAGCGGCGCGGGCTGCCAGAACTCGGCGTCGTCGTGGGGGTTCTTGGCGAAGCGCTTCATCGCCTGCACGACGTTCCACAGGCCCAGCGTGTCGGCATAGCACATCGGACCGCCGCGGTGCAGCGGGAAGCCATAGCCGGTCAGGTAGACCATGTCGACGTCGGAAGCGCGGTTGGCGATGCCCTCCTCCAGCAGCTTGGCGGCTTCGTTGACCAGCGCGAAGACCAGGCGCTGGACGATTTCCTCGTCGCTGATCTGGCGCGGCGTGATGCCCAGCTCGGCCCGGTGCTTCTCGATCATCTCGGTCACCACGGCCGAGGGGATGGCGTCGCGCTTGCCCGGCACGTAGTCGTACCAGCCGGCGCCGGTCTTCTGGCCGTAGCGGCCCAGCTCGCACAGCAGGTCGGCGGTCTTGGAGTAGCGCAGATTCGGCTTCTCCAGGTAGCGGCGCTTGCGGATGTACCAGCCGATGTCATTGCCCGCCAGGTCGCCCATGCGGAACGGCCCCATCGCGAAGCCGAACTTCTCGACCGCCTTGTCCACCTGCTGCGGCGTGCAGCCCTCTTCCAGCAGGAAGCCGGCCTGGCGGCTGTACTGCTCGATCATGCGGTTGCCGATGAAGCCATCGCACACGCCCGAGACCACGCAGGTCTTGCGGATCTTCTTGCCCAGTTGCATCACCGTGGCCAGCACGTCCTTGGCGGTGGCGGCGCCGCGCACCACCTCCAGCAGCTTCATCACGTTGGCGGGGCTGAAGAAATGCATACCCACCACGTCCTGCGGACGCTTCGTGAAGGCGGCGATCTTGTTGAGGTCCAGCGTGGAGGTGTTGGAGGCCAGGATGGCGCCCGGCTTCATCACCGCATCCAGCTGCTCGAAGACCGCCTTCTTGACGTCCAGGTCCTCGAACACGGCCTCGATCACCAGGTCGGCATCGCCGATGTCGGCGTAGCTCAGCGTGGTGCTCAGCAGCGCCATGCGCTGCTCGTACTTGTCGGCCTTGAGCTTGCCCTTCTTGACCTGGGCCTCGTAGTTCTTGCGGATGGTGGCGATGCCGCGGTCCAGCGCGTCCTGTTTCATCTCCAGGATGACCACCGGGATGCCGGCGTTCAGGAAGTTCATGCTGATGCCGCCGCCCATCGTGCCGGCGCCGATCACCGCGACCTTGTTGATGGCGCGCACCGGGGTGTCCTCGGGCACGTCGGGGATCTTGCTGGCGGCGCGCTCGGCGAAGAAGGCGTGGCGCAGCGCCTTGCACTCGGGCGTGAACATCAGCGCGGTGAAGATCTCGCGCTCGAACACCATGCCCTCGTCGAACTTCTTGCTGATCGAGGCCTGCACCGCGTCCACGCACTTGGCCGGCGCCGGGAAGTTCTTCGCCATGCCCTTGACCATGTTGCGGGCGAACTGGAAATAACCGTCCGGGTTCTCGTGGCGAACCTTCAGGTCGCGCACCAGCGGCAGCGGCCGCACATCGGCCTTCTCCAACGCGAAGGCGATCGCGCCGTCCAGCAGGTCGCCCTCGATGACCTTGTCGAACAGCTTCTGGCCCGGCAGGCTGGCCAGCAGCTCGCTCTTGACCGGGTCGCCCGAGACGATGATGTTCAGCGCGGTTTCCACGCCCAGCACGCGCGGCAGGCGCTGGGTGCCGCCGGCGCCCGGGATCAGGCCGATCTTCACCTCGGGCAGCGCGATGTTGGCCCCCGGCGCCGTCACCCGGTAGTGGCAGCCCAGTGCCAGCTCCAGGCCACCGCCCATGGCCACCGTGTGCACCGCAGCCACCACCGGCTTGCTGCACAGCTCGCAGGCGCGGATCAGGTCAAGCAGGTTGGGCGCGGCGGTGGCCTTGGGCGAGCCGAATTCCTTGATGTCGGCACCGCCGGAGAAGGCCTTGCCGGCGCCGGTGATCACCACCGCCTTGATCGCCGGGTCGGCATCGGCCTGCTCCAGGCCTTGCGCCACGCCCACGCGGGTGGCGTAGCCCAGGCCGTTGACCGGCGGGTTGTCCAGCGTGATCACGGCCACCGGGCCTCGGGTCTCGTAGCGTGCAGTCATGTCGGCGTGTCCTTGGAAAGGGAAAGACGCAAATAGAACGATCGTTCGATTCTATGGACAAGCCATCGGCACCAGCGTCACGCCAGCGACAGGCGGCCTCCTCATTAACCCTGATGTGCATCGACACACAAGGGCGGCGACACATCCGGTCACACGGCTGCGGCTTGCGCAGGGCGGGGTATGCCTACATCATGTGCAAAACGACCATTTCATGAAGGGATGACCGATGCGTGCCACCACCTCCCCAGGCCTTCGCCAGGCCATGAACCCCACCCACTGGCTGTTGGTGGGTGCACTGACGGCAGCCCTGACGTGGCCCGCGGCCGGACAGGCGGCCACCTCTGTGCAGGACCTGGGCGGACTCTATGCCGGCGGCTCCTCATCGGCCTTGGCCTTGAGCCAGTCCGGGCAAGCCATCGGCATCGCCATGCGCGACGGTGACTTCCAGACCATCAACGCCGTGTGGTCGCCCAGCGGCAGCATCAGCGCCCTGCCCGATTGCTGCAGCGGCTTCCTGGCGATGCCGGCAGCGATCAACCGCAGCGGCGTGGCGGTGGGATCGCACCAGGCCACGCGGGACCACTGGGCGGCGGTGAAATGGGCTGCCGATGGCAGCGCACAGTACCTGCCGTCGCTTGGCAGTTACGGCCTGGCTCGGGCGTTCGCCATCAACGACGCTGGGCAAGCAGTGGGCTCCTCGGTCACCGACAGCTTCGCCCAGCGCGCCGTGCGCTGGAACCCCGATGGCAGCGTCACCCAGCTGGGCGAGATGGGGTCGCCGGACCCGGGCTACCTGGCCTTCCACGAAGCCCACGGCATCAGCAACAAGGGCCTGGTGGTGGGCACCGCCCTGGTCGGATCGGCCTTCCGGGCCTTTTCCTGGAAGGGTGGCCTGTTCACCGATCTGGGCCTGGGCAATGCCACGCATGTCAACGACAAAGGTCTGATCGCCGGTCTGGCCCCGGGCCGCATCCCGGTGGTCTGGAAGAAGGGCACGATGCGCTACCTGCCCGGCCGCGATGGCGGCAAGCGTGCCTATGGCCACGAGGTGCTGGGCATCAACAACCTGGGCGACATGGTCGGCTTCGGCCCATCGCCCGGTGTGGGCGTGCACTCGATCGCCGTGCTGTGGCGCGGTGGCGCTGCCATCACGCTGGGCCACTACCCTGGGGGCACGCACAGTGTGGCCACCGGCATCAATGACACCGGCATGATCGTCGGCTACGGCAACCTGGTTGATGGCGGCCCGATGCGCGCGCTGCGCTGGACGGTGACCAGCACCAGCATTCAGGTCGAACTGGCACCGGTGCATTGACTCGTCGGCGGGGAGCCTGCGCGAGGCTCCCGCCACTCACACCTCCAGCCACTCCTTGCGCACATAGCTGTCGGCCTTCAGCCCGGCCGGCGTGCCCTCGAAGACGATGCGGCCGTGGCCCATCACCAGGCAGCGCTCGGACACCTCCAGCGCAATCGTCAGCTTCTGCTCCACCAGCAGCACGCTGATGCCGCGGCGCTTCAATTCCCGCAGGTACTCGGCCACCAGCTCGACGATCTTCGGCGCCAGCCCCTCGGTGGGCTCGTCGATCATGATCAGGTCGGGGTCGCCCATCAGGGTGCGGCACAGGGTCAGCATCTGCTGCTCGCCGCCCGAGAGCACGCCGGCCTCGGTGTGCTGGCGCTCCTTCAGGCGCGGGAACAGGCCGTACATGTCGTCGATCTGCCAGCGCGTGCTCTTGCGGCCCGACTTTTCACCGAGCAGCAGGTTCTGGTGCACGGTCAGCTTGGGGAAGATGTCGCGGTTCTCGGGCACGTAGCCAATGCCGCGGTGGGCGATCTCGAAGGCCTTGCGGCCCGTGATCTGCTCGCCACGCCAGGCGATGCCGCCGGTCGCATCGACCAGGCCCATGATGGCCTTGACGGTGGTGGAACGGCCGGATCCGTTGCGGCCCAGCAGGCTGACGATCTCGCCCTCGCCCACCGCCATCGACACACCATGCAGCACATGGCTCTTGCCGTAGTAGGCGTGAACGTTGTCCAGCTTCAGCAGTTCGCTGCTCATCGTCACGCTCCTGCCGCCTGCGTCTCGGCCAGCACGCTGCCCAGGTAGGCTTCCTGCACCTTGGCGTTGGCGCGCACCGCTTCGGGGGTGTCGAAGGCGATCACCTCGCCGTAGACCACCACCGCGATGCGATCCGCCAGGCCGAAGACCACGCCCATGTCGTGCTCCACGGTCAGCAGGGTCTTGCCCTCGGTGACCTCGCGGATCAGCTGGATGAAGCGCTTGGTCTCGCTCTTGCTCATGCCGGCGGTGGGTTCGTCCAGCAGGATCACGCTGGAGCCGCCGGCGATGGTGATGCCGATCTCCAGCGCGCGCTGCTCGGCATAGGTCAGGTTCATCGCCAGCTGGTCGCGCCGCCTGTCGAGCTTGATCATCTCCAGCACTTCCTCGGCGCGGTCATTGACCTCGTGCAGGTCGGCCAGGAAACGCCAGAAGCTGTAGCGCTGCTTCATCGACCACAGCACGGCGCAGCGCAGGTTCTCGAACACGCTCAGGCGCGTGAACAGGTTGCTGACCTGGAAGCTGCGCGACAGACCGCGGCGGTTGATTTCGTAGGGCGCCAGGCCGTCGATGCGCTGACCATGCAGGCGGATCTCGCCGCTGGACAGGCCGAAGCGGCCCGAGATCAGGTTGAACAGCGTGGACTTGCCCGCGCCATTGGGGCCGATGATGGCCACGCGCTCACCGGGCTTCACCTGCAGCGTGGCGCCGCGGATGATCTCGGTCTTGCCGAAGCGCTTGTAAGCGTCCAGCAACTCCAGCGCGTAGGGGGCCGAGGATGGGCTCTGGGTGGGCGCGTTCACAGCGTCTCCCTCCGCTTGATCTCTTTCTCGATGTCTTCCTGCACCTCGCCCCATTCATGGGCGAAGTGGCGCCGCGCCAGTTCGAACAAGCCCACGCCGGTGAGCGTGACGAAGACGGCGCCAGCCCAGGCATCGGTGCCGCTGGCGTCGATCATCGCGCCCATGAAGGGCAGCTTCGGCCCCAGCGCCGCATTGAGCTGCAGGTGGTAGATCATCTCGATCATCGCCGCCACGCCCAGCAGCACCGCCGCGCCGGCACCGCCCAGTGCCAGGTAGGCGGTCCACAGCTGGCGCAGCTTGCCAAAGGCGGCCACGCGCAGGTTCATCATGATCAGGCTGGCGAAGCCGCCGGGCGCATACATCACCATCAGCACGAAGACCAGGCCCAGGTAGAGCAGCCAGGCCTTGGTGATCTCGGACAGCAGCGCCAGGGCCACGACCATCAGCACCGCGCCCAGGATGGGGCCGAAGAAGAAGGTCGCGCCGCCCAGGAAGACGAACAGCAGGTAGGCCCCGGAGCGGGCCGCGCCCACCACCTCGGCGGTGACGATCTCGAAGTTGATCGCCGCCAGGCCGCCCGAGATGCCCGCGAAGAAGCCCGAGATCATGAAGGCCAGGTAGCGCACACGCTGGGTCGAGTAGCCGATGAACTCGACCCGCTCGGGGTTGTCGCGCACCGCATTGAGCATCCGGCCCAGCGGCGTGCGCGTCAGCGCGAACAGCGCCGCCGTGCTGATGAAGCAGTAGACCGCGATCAGGTAGTAGACCTGGATCTGCGGTCCGAAGCTGATGCCCAGCACCTTCTCGCCGACCACCCGGTTACCCGAGACGCCGCCCTCACCGCCGAAGAACTCGGGGATCATCAGCGACATCGACCACACCAGTTCGCTCACGCCCAGCGTGATCATCGCGAAGGTGGTGCCCGACTTCTTGGTGGTCACCCAGCCCAGCACCGCAGCGAAGAACAGGCCGCCCAGGCCTCCCACCAGCGGTACCAGGCTGACCGGCAGGCCCAGCGTGCCGGCGCCCACCTTGTTCAGGGTGTGGATTGCCAGGTAGGCGCCCAGACCGCTGTAGACGGCGTGGCCGAAACTGAGCATGCCGCCCTGGCCCAGCAGCACGTTGTAGGCCAGGCAGACGATGATGCCGATGCCGATCTGGCTGAGCATCGTCTGCCCGAAGCTGCTGGTCCACCACAGCGGGGCCACGGCCAGCGCCAGCGCATACAGGCCCCAGATCAGGATGCGCCCGACGTTCCAGGGCTTGAAGTGGAAGTTGGGGCGGGATTCGCGGGTGTGATGCATGGCTCAGAGCCTGTGAAGACATGAATCGCGCCCGCGCCGGGGTGTCCCGAGGCCGTGGCGTAGGCGCGTCGTGCAGCCCGGGCTTGCTGCCCGGGCCAGCGGCGCAACACCCGCCACGGCCTCGGGACACCCCGGCCCTTCGGGTGGGGCCCCAGAAAGGCCCCACTCGTCGTTGTGAAGCCTCGGCGGGGCCCAACCCCGCGTCGGCTTCACGTCTAGATTGGGGCCTTTCTGGGGCCCCACGCGGGCGTGATTCATGTCTTCACAGGCTCTCAACCTTCCCGCGTACCGAGCAGGCCCTTGGGCCGCAGGATCAGGATCAGCACCAGCGCCAGGTACGGGAGGATCTGCGCCGTTTCGGACAGCTTGATGCGCAGCAGCGCCATGGCGGGGCTGTCCGGGGCAATGCTCACGCCGATCAGGCGGAACATGTCCACGCCATTGGCGTCCACGGTCAGCGGCAGCGTTTGCAGCAGGCCCACCACCAGCGAGCCGACGAATGCGCCACTGAGTGAACCCATGCCGCCGATCACGATGACGGCAAAGATGATCGGGCCGATGTTGGCCATGTTGGGTTCGGTGACGAAGGTGACACCGCCGATCACGCCGGCCAGCCCGGCCAGCGCGCAGCCGCTGCCGAACACCAGCATGAAGACGCGGGGCACGTTGTGGCCCAGCGCCTCGACCATCTCCGGATGGGTCAGCGCCGCCTGGATCACCAGGCCGATGCGGGTGCGGGTCAGCAGCAGCCACAGCGACACCAGCATGCCCAGTGCCACCACCGCCATGAAGGCCCGCGTCAGCGGAAAACGCGAACAGGCCGCACCCACTGCGTTGCAAACCTCGGCCGGCGCCGCGCCCAGGGCCAGCGACAGGCCCGACTGCGCCGACTGCACGATGGTGAAGGCCGGCCCCTGCAGCCAGGTGGGCGGGTCAAAGGTCAGCGGCGAGCGGCCCCAGATCAGCGCCACCACCTCGCCCACCACATAGCTCAGGCCAAAGGTGATCAGCAGCTCGGGCACGTGGCCGAACTTGTGCACCCGGCGCAAGGCGGTACGCTCGAACAGCGCCCCCAGGCCGCCCACCAGCAAGGGCGAGACGATCAGCGACGCCGTGAAGCCGATCAGCGGTGTCAGCGTGTAGGCCGCGTAGGCACCCACCATGTAGAAGCTGGCATGGGCGAAATTCAGCACGCCCATCATGCTGAAGATCAGCGTCAGGCCCGAGCTCAGCATGAACAGCAGCAGCCCGGAGCTGACGCCGTTGAGCAGGTTGATCAGGATCTGGTCCACGGTGGCGCGTCACGAAACGACGAGGCCCGGGCGGAGGCGACTCCCCCGGGCCTGTGCAGGCAGGTCACCGCCAGGGACGGCGGTGGACGATCAGCACCTCAGGGGCGCTTCATCTGGCACGAGGTGGGCGTGCTCGACACGTAGGAATCGTAGGCCTTGACGGGCGCGAAGGTGAAGCCGGTGTTCTCGACGCTGTACTTGTTCTTGGCGTCGGTCTTCTGCCAGACCGAGATGTACAGCGGCTGCTGCAGCTGGTGGTCGGTCTTGCGCATCTCGACGTCACCGTTGAAGCCCTTGATGCCGATGCCTTCCATGGCCGCAGCCACCTTGACCGGGTCGGTGGACTTGGCCTTGGCCATGGCCGACGACAGCATCAGCAGTTCGTTGTAGACCGCCTGGGTGTAGAGGTCTTCGTTGAACTTGGCCTTGAAGGCATCACCCAGCTTGCCGATCGGGTCGGCCATGTTCGAATGGCCGTAGGCGACCATGTACACCCGGCCGGCACCGGCGGCGCCGATCGCGGTGGGCGCGCCGCTGACCGAGGCGTAGTAGGTGTAGAACTTGATGTTCAGGCCGGCGTCGTTGGCGGCCTTGACCAGCAGGGTCAGGTCGGAGCCCCAGTTGCCGGTGATCACGCTGTCGGCACCCGAGGCCTTGATCTTGGCCACATAGGGCGCGAAATCCTTGACCTGGGCCAGAGGATGCAGGTCGTCGCCGACAAACTGGATGTCCGGGCGCTTGCGCGCCATCATTTCCTTGGCGTACTTGCTGACCTGCTGGCCGTGCGAGTAGTTCTGGTTCAGCAGGTAGATCTTCTTGGTGTCGGGCTGGTCCTTGATGAAGGTGGTCAGCGCTTCCATCTTCATCGAGGTGTCCGCATCAAAGCGGAAGTGCCAGTAGCTGCACTTGCTGTTGGTCAGGTCCGGATCAACCGCGGCGTGGTTGAGGTAGATCACCTCCTTGCCGGGGTTGCGCTCGTTGTGCTTGTTGACCGCATCCACCAGCGCCAGCGCGACGCTGGAGCCGTTGCCCTGGGTGATGTAGCGCACGCCCTGGTCGATGGCCGACTTCAGCGCGTTCAGGCTCTCGGCGGGGCTGAGCTTGTTGTCGATCGTGATGATCTCGAACTTCACGCCGGCCGGATTGCTCTTGTTGAAGTGCTCGGCCAGGAACTGGAAGGTCTTGACCTGGTTCTGGCCCACCGGCGCCATCAGGCCCGACAGCGGGTCGATCCAGGCGATCTTGACGGTCTCGCCCTTCTGCGCGAACGCCACCGTGCTCGACAGGGCGATGGCGGCGCCGACTGAGATGCCAAAGAGCTTGCGAGTGAACTTCATCCGGGTCTCCAATGGTTCGGTGGTGATCACAAGGGGCGATCGACGCGAACGGTAGCGGATGCTCCGGCGATTGAGCTTCAGGGACTACCACTAAAGCCTGTCACGGGGGGGACAAACAGGGCCTCAATCGGGCGACCGCTCACTGCCGTAGGCAGTCATTGCCCGCGGAGGTGGTTGAGGCGAGGTGGGGGAAAGGGGTCTCTCTCATGTCCCCCGGCCTTCGGCCTCCTCCTTGACTTCGTTCGACCCCTTTCCCCCACCTCGCTTGGCACCGTTTCGGGACTGCTCGCGCGAGCAGTGCGGGAACGTCGGTAGCGGGTGAGGGGGAGTTCGCTTGGCCGAAGTCAAGGAGGAGGCCGCAGGCCGGGGGACATGAGGACAAGCGAATTCCCCCTCGCCCGCCGCGCCACACCGCCGCAGTCGACCCAACGGCCGGTCAGGGTAGTCAGCCGATCTTCGCTCTGAGCCAGTCGGGCATGGGCGTGGACTTGCCGCTGGGAAAGTCCATCCAGACGGTGGTGGCTCCGCCCTCGGCGTAGATCACGCCGGGCTGGTCGGTGCGCTCCAGCGTGATGAAGGTGTCGAAGCTGCTGCGGCCCGGGTTGGCCACGTAGTGGCGGGCGAGCACATCACCCGGGTACTCGAGCTGGCGGATGAAGTTGCAGAACGCGTTGACGATGACCGGGCCCTGGCCGGCCGGGTTGGGCTGGCCGCCGATGGCGCTGAGCCACTCGATACGCACGATCTCCATGTAGCGGAAGTAGACCGTGTTGTTGACGTGGCCCATCATGTCCATGTCACCCCAGCGGATGGGAATGACCATTTCGTGGCTGAGGGTCTTGTGCTCGGGCAGCGTGAAACGCATGCGGTCTCCGTCAGGGTGTCAGGCCCAGCTGGCGCTTGATCTCGGCCAGTTCCTCGCGCAGGGCGCGCACCTCGTCCGACAGCCGTGCCACCTCGGCGTGCAGCCCGGGGACGTCATCGGGCGGCAGGCTGGCGGGGGCACCGGCGGCTTCCGGCAGGGGCTCGTCGCCCAGCAGATGGGCCCATCGCGCTTCGCGCGCACCGGGTGAGCGCTCCAGGCGACGCACCCGCGGCGGGTCCATCGCGGCCAACTCGTCCAGGAAGGCCTCGACCGAGCCGGTGTCGGCGAAGCGGTGCAGACGCTCGGCGTTCTGACGCAGCTCGGCCGCGGTCTGCGGACCGCGCAGCATCAGCGTGGCCAGCAGCGCGGCCGACTGGCTGGGCACGCCATAGACGCGGGCCAGGTTGTGCTCGTAGCGGGCAACGCGCGCGCCGCTGACCTCGATCACCAGGTTCAGCGGCTTCAGGTCATCCACCGCCTCCAGCACCTGGGCCTCGGTGACGTCCATCACCGGGTGGCGGGCCGTCTTCTGGCTGCAGCCGGCCGCCAGCGCGTTCAGCGACAACGGGTAGGTATCGGGCACCGTGCGCTGCTTCTCGACCAGCACCCCGAGCACGCGCAGCTCGAGCTTCGTCAGCGGGCGCAGCACGTCAGATGCCGAAGCCGTCGTCGGCCTGGATCACCGCGCCGTTGATGAAATGGCTCTCGTTGGCACACAGCATCAAGAGGGCGGTGTCCAGATCCTGCGGCTGGCCCACACGCTTGCGCGGCAGCATCTGCACCAGCTTCTGGCCGGCTTCGGTCTGCCAGTGGTGGTGGTTGATCTCGGTGTCGATGTAGCCCGGGCAGATGGCATTGACGTTGACGCCAAAGCGGCCCCACTCCAGCGCCATCGCGCGGGTCATGTGCACCACGGCCGCCTTGCTCATCGCGTAGACCCCGATCTGGCTCAGCACGCGCAGGCCGGCCATCGAGGCGATGTTGACGATGCGCCCGCCGGTGAAGGTGCCCGGCGCCGCGCCACGCGAGCGGGCAATCATGCGCCGGCCCACCTCCTGCGCGACGAAGAAGGCGCCGCGGGTGTTGGTGTCCATGACGAAGTCGTAGTCGTCCGGCGTGACATCCAGCAGCTTCTGGGTGGTGCTGACGCCCGAGTTGTTGATCAGGATGTCGAGCGTGCCGGTCTCGGTCTCGGCGTGGGCCACGGCCGA
This sequence comes from Ideonella alba, assembly GCF_018069845.1. Lineage (NCBI taxonomy): Bacteria > Pseudomonadati > Pseudomonadota > Betaproteobacteria > Burkholderiales > Sphaerotilaceae > Ideonella > Ideonella alba. The sequence continues at coordinate 64,143 of NZ_JAGQDD010000012.1, read as the reverse complement.
CTTGATGCTGTCGACGTCGGTGACGTCGAGCTCCACCACGTGGGCGTCGCCGCCCGATCCTTCGATCTCGGCGCGCAGCGTCTTCAGGCGTTCGGTGCGGCGCCCGGCCAGCACCACGGCGGCGCCGGCCTTGGCCAGGGTGCGCGCGAACTGCGCGCCCAGCCCGCTGGAGGCGCCGGTCACCAGGGCCACACGGCCCGAGAGGTCGATCTGGTAGCTCATTGTTCTTCACGGCAGCCGTGCCGCCGTCCTTTCACATGACCAAGCGACAGCCTAGCATGTGAACAGCTGGGCCAGCCAATCGTCCTGCGGCATCGGGCGGTCAAACAGGTAGCCCTGGAATTCGTCCACGCCCAGCGAGCGCAGCAGTTCGAACTGCTCGTCGGTCTCGACGCCTTCGGCCACGGTGCGCAGACCCAGGCCACGGCAGATGTCCAGCGTGCCGCGGATCACCACCAGCGCCTTGTTGTTGTTCAGCGCTTCGGCCACGAAGGCGCGGTCGATCTTGACCTTCTGGAACGGCAGCTTCAGCAGGTGCGACAGCGACGAATAGCCGGTGCCGAAGTCGTCCAGCGCCAGGCTGAAGCCGTGGCGGCGCAGCCGGCCCAGCAGCGGATAGACGGCCGACTCGGTCAGCGCCGATTCGGTCAGCTCCAGCTCCAGCGCCGACGGCAGCACGCCGTGGCGCTGGCAGGCGTGCAAGGCGATGCGCTCGAAGGACGGATTCAGCAGCTGCTTCGGCGACAGGTTCACCGCCACCGGCATCGCCCGGCCGCGCCGGCCCAGCTCGGCCGCCAGGCGGGCCGCCGAATGCAGGGCCTGGCGGCCCAGCAGTTCGATGGCGCCGGTCTGCTCGGCCATCGGGATGAACTCGGCGGGCGACACCACGCCGAAGTCGCGCGTGCTCCAGCGCACCAGCAGCTCGGCCCCCTGCGGCTGACGCTGGGCGTCGACCTTGGGTTGCACGACGAAGCTGAAACCGCTGCGCTCGGCGTCGATGCGCAGCAGGCTTTGCAGGCGCACCCGGCGCATCGCGCCTTCCTCGATCTGCGGCTCGTACATGCGCAGGCAGTTCTTGCCCTGCTCCTTGGCGGTGTACATCGCGGCATCGGCCTTGCGCAGCAGGGTCTGGGCGTCGATGCCGTCATGGGGATGCAGCACCGCGCCGATGCTGGGGCTCATCATCATGTCCTGCGCATAGCCCACGCCGAAGGGCGAGGCCATCGTGGCCAGCAGCACCTGGGCGCTCTGGCGCACCTCGAAGTCGCCGCTGCCAGGCGCCAGCACCAGCACGAACTCGTCGCCGCCCCAACGGCCGATGAAGGCCTCGGGCAGTGCACGCGTCAGGCGCCGGGCCACTTCCTGCAGCACCATGTCGCCGGCGCCATGGCCGAAACTGTCGTTGATCGACTTGAAGCCGTCCAGGTCCATGAACAGCAGACCGAAGGAGTCGCCGCTGCTCTGGTGCAGCCGCTCCTCCAGGTGCTTCTGGATGGCCGCGCGATTGGGCAGCTCGGTCAGGCTGTCCTGAAGCGCCTGGCGGGCGAGCAGGGTCTCGGCCTTCAGGCGCTCGCTGATGTCGTGCATCGAGACGATGCGGCAGGCGCTCTGCCCCGCATGCCCGGCCACGAAGGTGACCGTGGCCGCCACCGGCACCTCGCCCGGCTGGGCGCGCAGGCGCGCCTCGCCGCGCCAGCCGCTGCCCTCGGACGAGGTGTCGGGCAGGCCGATGAAGCGCGACAGCAGTTCGCCCCGCACCTGCCAGGGCGTGTAGCCCGACAACTGGCTGAAGGCCTTGTTGGCCTCGACCACGCGGCCCTCGTCGTCCACCACCAGCAGCGCGTCGTGGGTGCTGGCAAAGGCGGTGGCCAGCAGGTGCAGCGACTGCTCCGATTCGCGCTGGGCGGTGATGTCCTTGATGGTGCCGGCCACCCGCACCGGGCGGCCCAGGTCGTCGCGCTCCAAGGCCCGACCACGCACGCGCACCCAGCGCTCGCCCGGGGCGAGCTGGATGCGGTAGGCCATGTCCACGTCCTCGCGGGCACCGGCCAGGTGCAGGCGCCAGGCCAGGGTCATCGAGTCGCGGTCGTCCGGGTGGACCAGATCAATGAAGGCGCGGCCGCCCACGTCGGGCCAGGCCACCTCGACGCCATCGATGAACAGGCCATGCACCTCGAAGCGCTCGGCCTGGGCCGACCATTCCCAGATGCCTTCGCCGCTGGCCCACAGCGCCATCTGCAGGCGGTGCTCGGACTCGCGGGCCTGCTGCAGCGCGTCGAAGAGCTCGCGGCTCTTGTTCATCAGCAGCGCCTCGGCCGACTTGCGGGCCAGACGCTCGCGCTCCAGACGCCGCGACAGCACCACCGCCTCGTCGGACAGCGGCAGCGGCATCGGTTCGGTGGGCGGGACCTGATCGCTCATCGTGCAGCCCCGGGTGCGCGTGGAGCGGCCGCGCTCATGTCAGGTCCTCCAGCAGGAACTCGGCGCCGTCGTCCAGCGCGGCCATGCTCACGCGACCGCGGCAACCGTAGTGCGCCATCACGCCCTCGATCAGGCCCAGGGCCAGCATCTGCAGGCGCCGCTCCGAGCGGTAGCGCATGCGCATCTGCGTGGATGAGCGCTCCAGCACGTCAAAGTGAGGCAGCTGGGCCTGCGGGTACAGCTTGCGCACCTCGACGTGGATGTGGCCGTCGATCGCCGCGATCAGATCGAAAGGATGGCGGTGGGCCGCGAAATAGTGGCCGTGCGCCTGGCTGAAGCGCTGCGCCAGGTGGCTGCCGAAGCTGCGCACCAGTTCGTCCGCCGAATGCCCGCTGCGCCGGGCCAGGCCCAGGACCATGGCCTGCAGTTCCTCGGCCGGGTAGTAGCCCACGGCCGTGTAGGCACCGCCATGCGCCAGGCCGGCGTCGGCCAGCACCGCATCGGCCACTTCCGGGGAGAAGCGGGCCTCGACCATCTCGATGAATTCGGTGAACACCATGCCCAGCATGGCCACTCCTTGACGCGCGGCGAATCCGCACCTCGCGGCGATGTTAGTTCGCCATCGTTCCACCGTCGCAACGAACTGCAGCCCTGGTGTGGCGCTTATCTCCGACGAAATTCGAACGATCGTGCTTTTTTTGGCCAGCAGCCGATAGAATCACGCCCAGCGCCCGCCAGGGCGGCCCCTGCACGACCTCTCCAGGAACACCATGACTTCCGAAGAACTCCTCGCCCAGTTCGGCCCCCGTGACTCGATGGACTACGACGTGGTGATCGTCGGCGGCGGCCCGGCCGGCCTGTCCACCGCGATCCGCCTGAAGCAGCTGGCCGCTGAAAAAGGCGCCGAGATCAGCGTGGTGGTGCTGGAAAAGGGCTCGGAGCCCGGTGCCCACACCCTGTCGGGCGCGGTGATGGACCCGCGGGCGATCACCGAGCTGTTTCCCGACTGGAAGGACCGCGGCGCGCCGCTGAACCAGCCGGTCACCAGCGACGACATCCTGTTCCTGTCGGCCGACGGCGCCACCCGCACGCCCGACTGGCTGGTGCCCGATTGCTTCCACAACCACGGCAACTACGTGATCAGCCTGGGCGCGGTCACCAAGTGGCTGGGCGAGCAGGCCGAGGCGCTGGGTGTCGAGATCTTCCCCGGCTTCACCGCGGCCGAGCTGGTCTGCGACGAGCAGGGCCGCGTCAAGGGCGTGGCCACCGGCAACGTCGGCCTGGGCAAGGACGGCGAGCCCACCGACAACTTCCAGCTCGGCATGGAGCTGCTGGGCAAGTACACCATCTTCGCCGAGGGGGCCCGCGGCCACCTGGGCAAGCAGCTGCTGCAGCGCTTCAGGCTGACCGAGGGCAAAGATCCGCAGACCTTTGCGATCGGCATCAAGGAACTCTGGGAGGTCCCGGCCGACAAGGCCCAGCCCGGCAAGGTGGTGCACACCGCGGGCTGGCCGATCACCGACGACACCTTCGGTGGCGGCTTCCTCTACCACCTGGAGGGCAACAAGGTCACGCTGGGCTATGTCATCGGCCTGAACTACGCCAATCCCTGGATGAGCCCCTTCGAGGAGATGCAGCGCTGGAAGACCCACCCGGCCATCCGCGCCCACATCGAAGGCGGCAAGCGCATCGGCTACGGTGCGCGGGCGATCAACAACGGCACGCCGCAGGCCCTGCCCAAGCTGGTCTTCCCGGGTGGTGCGCTGGTGGGCTGCGATGCCGGCACGATGAACGCCGCACGCATCAAGGGCAGCCACGCGGCGATCAAGAGCGGCATGCTCTGCGCCGAGGCGCTGTTCGAGGCCCTGCAGGCCGGCCGCAGCCTGGATGAACTCAGCGCCTTCAGCGCCGCCTTCGAGGCCAGCTGGCTGCACGAGGAACTGCAGCGCACCAAGAACTTCAAGCTCTGGTTCAAGAAGGGCCAGACGGTGGGCAAGCTGATGACGGGCATCGAGCAGTGGCTGATGCCCAAGCTGGGCATGCCGGTGCCGCCCTGGACGCTGCACAACGACACGCCCGACCATGTCTGCCTGAAGCCGGCGGACCAGTGTCAGAAGATCGACTACCCCAAGCCCGATGGCCAGCTGACCTTTGACCGCCTGTCCTCGGTGTTCATCAGCAACACCAACCACGAGGAGAACCAGCCGGCCCACCTGCGCCTGACCGATGCCGCGGTGCCGGTGGCGGTGAACCTGACGAAGTACGCCGGCCCCGAGGGCCGCTACTGCCCGGCCGGCGTCTACGAGTTCGTGAACAAGGACGGCGCCGATCAGCTGGTGATCAACGCGCAGAACTGCGTGCACTGCAAGACCTGCGACATCAAGGACCCGACGCAGAACATCACCTGGGTGACCCCGGAAGGTGGTGGCGGTCCGAATTACGCGGGCATGTGACCCGCGTCAGTCGAACTGCAACGCGGGCATGTGACCCGCGTCAGCGACCCCGCAGCGGCGCCCCCACCGGGCGCCTTTTTCATGCCCCCGCGGCGGGTTCGTCCAGCGGCTGCACCGTCACCGCCACCCGCGGCTGCACCCGCCCGCCGCCGCGGATCACGCCGCGCAGCGGCGCCACGTCGGCGTAGTCGCGGCCCCAGGCCAGTGTGACGTGGTCCAGCCCGGCCGGCACCCGGTTGGTGGGGTCCAGCGCCAGCCAGCCCTGCTCGGGGCACCACAGGGCTGCCCAGGCGTGCGAGGCGTCGGCGCCCACCAGGCGCGGCTGACCCGGCGGCGGCTGGGTCAGCAGGTAGCCGCTGACATAGCGCGCCGCCAAGCCCAGCGAGCGGCAGGCACCGATCATCACATGGGCGAAGTCCTGGCAGACGCCCCGGCGCAGCGCCAGCGCTGCCACCGCCGTGGTGCCGGCATCGGTGGCGCCGTGCCCGTAGGCGAAGTCGTCGTGCACCCGCGCCATCAGGTCCAAGGCGGCGGCGGCCATCGGGCGGCCCGGCGTGAAACTCAGGCGCGCGTAGGCGGCCAGCTGCGGGTCGCGCGGGGCGAGTTCGGTGCCCAGCGTGAACTCCACCGCCTCGCGGTGGGTGGTGCCGGCGTGGTAGCGCAATGATTCGGCGACCGATTCCCAGGCGGGGCTGCTGTCCGGGTCGATGGCGGGCGGCGCGCTGAGGCCGGCCTCGAAGCGGCTGCGCACCCGCAGTTTGTCGTGCACCCGCGAGTGGCTGAAGGTGATGCGGCCATTGCCCCAGGGGTCCAAGCTGACCTGGCTGGGCGGCAGCGCCTGGCCGGCCGGACCAGCCAGCGCCAGCCATTCGTCGGGCGTGGGGTCGATGCTCAGGTCCCAGGCGCGCACCAGCTGGGTCTCGCTGCTGCGCGGCACCAGACAGGCCACGTGATGGGCCAGCTCCACCGGCAGCTCGTAGTCGTAATGGGTGTCGTGGCAGATGCTGAGCCAGCGCAATGCCCCGGTCATCGTCCGCCCTTCACTGCCAGACCATGCGGTCTGCCGGACCGACATGCGAGAACAGGCGCTGGCCCAGCGCATCCGACAGCCCCCTGACCTGCTGCCCGCACTGCGCGAGCAGCGTGATCAGCGGCGCATGGCCGCCGGCGTCATCCGGGGTGCTGATCAGCTCAAGGGGCCAGTCCTCGGGCCGCGGCAGCGTCGCGGCCACCTCCTGCGCCCAGGCGGCATCGTGGCGCGACAACTTGATGAAGCGGTCGCGCATGGTGCGCGCCACCCAGGCCAGGGCACGCGGGTTGTCGGTGTCGTGCACCAGCAGGTGCAGCAGCGGCGGCAACTCGCGCCGCGCCTGGAACTGGGCGCGGTAGGTGATGGTGGAATCGAACAGACCCAGCAGCAGCGCGAAGCCCTCGTCACGGCGGTGCAGGCCACGCTCGATGCCCAGCGCCAGCGCATGGGCATGGAAGTCCAGGCGTTCGATCTGCCGGCCCACGCTGAGCAGGCGCCAGCCATCGTCGCGGGTCATGCGGTCGGTCTGGGCGCCGGTGATCGCGGCCAGATGGGTGGCGGCGCGTGCCAGCACGCCCATCACGTCGGCCAGTGGCTCGGCGGCGGCGGTGTCCAGCGCAGCACGCAGGTGCTGGTCGAAGTGCTCGCCGACCTCGCGGATCAACTTCCAGTGCTCGGGCGACAGGCGTTCGCGCAGGGCCTGGGCGCAGCGCATCAGGGCCTGCAGGTTGTAGGCCACGCTGGTGGCGCCCTGGGCGTCGCCCAGCGCATGCACCAGCGCCCGCTCGAACACCCGCACCGACTGCTGCGGCGTGGGCACGCCGGTGCCCACCAGCCCGTGGTGGCGGGCCAGGGTGTCGAGCACGCCCAGCACCTCGGCCGAGGCGCCGGTGATCAGCGAGCCGGTCAGCGCCTCCAGCGTCAGGCGGGCCAGGCGCACGCAGTTCTCGGCGCGCTCGCTGTAGCGGCCCAGCCAGAACAGGTTTTCGGCGGAGCGGCTGGTGACGCTGCGGTGCCAGCTGGCCAGGTCGGCGGCGCTCAAGGGGCGCGGCAGCAGGCTGGTCGGGTCGACCTCGCCCCCGGTCTGCACCCAGGTGTCGGCGCTGCTGTGGCCATGCTGCATCGACAGCCAGGGGTTGGCGCCGCCATCGCCCTCGGCCGCCACGCGGGCCATGCCGCCCGGGACCACGCGCCAGCCGCCGCGGCCATCGGCCACGGCGAACACGCGCAGCACCGCGCTGCGCGCCAGCAGGCGGCCCTCGCGCCAGACCGGGGTCTCGGCGCCGCGCATCGGCGCCTGCAGTGTGCAGGCAGCAGGGTCGTCGTCAATGCGCTGCAGCAGCGCGGCACGCGCCCGGGCATCCAGCGCCGCCACCCGCTGCGGCACCAGGCCCGGCCGCCCTGGGCCGGGGGCAAAGGTGGGCACGGCGATGAAGTCGCCCAGACGTGCGCGGTGGTCCTGCCACACGGCTTCTTCGCCACACCACCAGGTGGTCACCGCGGGCAGGGCCAGCGGCTCGCCCAGCAGGCGCTCGGCCACCGCCGGCCAGAAGGCCGCCAGGCCCGGGCTTTCCAGCCAGCCGGCGCCGGGCGCGTTGGCCACGACCACCTCGCCGGCCCGCAGCGCCTGCAACAGGCCGGCCACGCCCAGCGCGGAGTCAGGGCGCAGCTCCAGCGGGTCGAGGTACTCGTCATCCACCCGGCGCAGCACCACGTGCACCCGCTCCAGACCGTGCAGGGTCTTCAGGTAGACGCGGTTGGCGCGCACCGTCAGGTCGGCGCCTTCGACCAGTGCGATGCCCAGGTAGCGGGCCAGGAAGACCTGCTCGAAATAGGTTTCGTTGGCCGGGCCGGGGGTGAGCAGCACCACGCGCGAGCGCTCGCCAGCCGGCGACAGCCGCATCAGGCCCTGCAGCATGCCCAGGAAGCTGGAGGCCAGCCGCTGCACGCGCAACTCGCGGAAGGCGATGGGGAACTGCTGCGCCACGATCAGGCGGTTCTCCAGCAGGTAGCCCAGGCCCGACGGCGCCTGGGTGCGCTGCGCGGCCACCCACCAGCGGCCCTCGGGGCCGCGCACCAGGTCGAAGGCCGCCACGTGCAGGAAGACATCGCCGGCCGGGCGGCAACCATGCATCGGCCGCAGGTACTGCGGGTGGCCCAGCACCAGCGAAGCCGGCAGCAGGCCCTCCTCCAGCAGGCGGCGCTCGCCGTAGGCGTCGCGCAGCACGGCATCGAGCAGGCGCGCGCGCTGGGCCACGCCGCGCTCGATCTGCGCCCAGTCGTCGGGACCGATCAGCGTGGGCAGCGACTCCAGCGGCCAGGCACGCTGGCTCTGGCCGCCGTCGGCATAGACGTTGTAGGTGGCGCCATCCTCCAGCACGCGGCGCTGGATGCGCGCCTGGCGGGCCGGCAGGTCGGCCCAGCCCTCGGCGCCGATGGCGGTGAAGAAATCACGCCACAGCGGCGCCATGCCGGCAAGCGGCGCGCCAGCCTCTCCCAGCCGGCCCAGCAGCTCGCTGAAATGGCCCTCACGCCCGCGCACGGCGGCCGCCAGCGCCAACGCCACAGGGTCGACGACGGCGTCATCGGGCAGGAGGCTGGGCTGCTGCGGTTGCATGCCCCAATGATGCCTTGCCTGCGGCGCCGGCTGGTCCGCCTCCACGAACGCTGCCCGATCTCAGCGCCCGGCGCGGCGCATGTCGAGGGTGAACGGGAACTCCAGGCTGCGCTCCGGCATCGGCGCGTCCACGGTGCCCGGCGTGTGGCCCATCGCGAAGAAGCGCGCCAGACGGCGGCTCTCGGCCTCATAGGCGTTGACCGGGAAGGTGACGTAGTTGCGGCCGCCCGGATGCGCCACGTGGTACTGGCAACCGCCCAGCGAGCGGCGCATCCAGGTGTCGATCAGGTCCACCGTCAGTGGCGCGTGCACACCGATCGTCGGATGCAGCGCAGACGGCGGCTGCCAGGCACGGTAGCGCACGCCAGCAACGAACTCGCCGGCCCGCCCGGTGGGCTGCAGGTCGACGCCCACGCCATTGACGGTGATGCGGTGGCGCGGATCGACCAGGCCGCTGACGCGCAGCTCCAGCCGCTCCAGCGACGAATCCACATAGCGCACCGTGCCGCCGGTGGCGCCCTCCTCGCCCATCACATGCCAGGGCTCCAGCGCGCTGCGCAGCGTGACGTGCACGCCGCGTGCGGCGAACTCGCCGATCTTCGGGAAGCGGAACTCGAAGTGCGGCGCGAACCAGCCGGGCTCCATCGCGTAGCCGGCTTGCTGCATCTCCTCCATCACGTCGGCGAAGTCCATCTGCACGAAGGCCGGCAGCAGGAAGCGGTCATGCAACTCGGTGCCCCAGCGCACCAGCGGCGCACGGTAGGGCGTGGTCCAGAAGCGGGCGATCAGGGCGCGCAGCAGCAGTTGCTGCACGATGCTCATGCGGGCATGCGGCGGCATCTCGAAGGCGCGCAGTTCCAGCAGGCCCAGGCGACCGGTGCTGCTGTCTGGCGAGTAGAGCTTGTCGATGCAGAACTCGCTGCGGTGGGTGTTGCCGGTCACGTCGACCAGCACGTTGCGCAGCGTGCGGTCGACCAGCCACGGCGGCATGTCCTGGCCGTAGAGCGCCTTGCTGCGCTCGATTTCGCCCAGCGCAATCTCCAGCTCGCGCAGCTGGTCGTTGCGCGCCTCGTCCACCCGCGGCGCCTGGCTGGTCGGGCCGATGAACAGACCGCTGAACAGGTAGCTGAGACTGGGGTGGTTGTGCCAGTAGGCCAGCAGCGAGCCCAGCAGGTCCGGGCGGCGCAGGAAGGGCGAATCAGCCGGCGTGGCGCCGCCCAGCACGATGTGGTTGCCGCCGCCGGTGCCGGTGTGGCGGCCATCGAGCATGAACTTCTCGGTCGACAGGCGCGAGCGCCAGGCGGCGTCATAGAGGAACTCGGTGTGCTGGACCACCTCGCTCCAGCGATGGGCCGGATGGATGTTGACCTCGATGACGCCCGGATCCGGCGTGACCTGCAGCAGCTTCAGGCGCGGGTCGCGCGGCGGCGGGTAGCCTTCCAGCACCAGCTTGACGCCCTGTTCGGCCGCCGTGGCTTCCACCGCGGCCAGCAGCGCCAGGTAGTCCTCCAGGCGCTGCAGCGGCGGCATGAAGACGTACATCACGCCACTGGCCTGGCCGACCGCCTCGGCCTTGGGGCCGTTGGCGCGGCGCGGATCGCGCACCTCCACGCACAGCGCGGTGCGGGTGATCCAGTGGGCGCTCTGGAAACGCTCAGGGCGCTGGTCCAGCGGCACGGAGGCAGCGCCGGGCGCCGCGCCGGCGTCGCCCTGGCCGGGCACCCGCTCGCCCTGCCCCTGACCCGTGCCGACGCCCAGGTCGGCGGCAGCGCCAGCGCCTGCCAGACCAGCGCCGTCCAGGTCGGCCGACTGCAGCGCCACCGTGCCGCCCTCGGCAAAGCCGCCGCCGACGCGGTGAGCGGCATAGCCCTGTTCGCCGCCCACCTCATGGGCGAACTGCGCCTTCAGCCGGCTGGCGGCCGGCAGCGCGTCGCGCGGCGCGAAGGGGTCGTGTTCGTGCAGGAAGGGGTACTCGCCCTTGCCCACCCAGGGCAGCGAGTCCAGCGGCAGGCGGTAGCCCATCGGCGAATCGCCGGGGAACAGGTACATGCGCTCGTCGCGGAAGAACCAGGGGCCGGTGACCCAGCGGGTGCCGCTCAGGCCCGGACCCTCGTCGACCTTGATCGGCAGCACATAGCCGACCTCGTGGTCCAGGCCCTGGTCGAAGACGCGACGCAGACGCAGGCGCTCCAGTTCGTCGTCCAGGCGGGAGTCGAACGGATCGACGTTGACCGGCAGCCGGCGCTCGCGCCACAGGTAGTACCAGGTGTCTTCAAAGCCGGTCTGGATGTAATCGGTGCTCAGGCCCAGGCGGCGGGTCAGGGCGAGCAGGAAACGCTTGGCATCGGCCGAGGTGTAGGCATGCGGGTCGCGCTCGTCGGCGAACAGCGACGGGTCGTTCCAGCAGGGCTGACCGTCGGCGCGCCAGCAGATCGACAGCGCCCATCGGGGCAGTTGCTCGCCGGGGTACCACTTGCCCTGGCCGTAGTGCAGGAAGCCACCCTGGCCGTACTCCGCCCGCAGGCGCTGCACCAGGTCCTGGGCATACAGGCGCTTCGTGGGGCCCAGTGCGTCGGTGTTCCACTCGGCGCCGTCACGGTCGTCCACCGAGACGAAGGTGGGCTCGCCGCCCATGGTCAGGCGCACGTCGCCGGCCTGCAGCTCGGCATCGACCTGCTCGCCCAGGCGCAGCACGCGCGCCCACTGGTCCTCGGTGTAGGGCTTGGTGACGCGCGGCGATTCCCAGATGCGGGTGATGCCCATCTCGTGGCCGAAACTGACCTCGGACTCGTCCACCGCGCCGGAGATGGGGGCCGCGCTGCTGGGCTGCGGCGTGCAGGCCAGCGGGATGTGGCCCTCGCCGGCCAGCAGGCCGGAGGTGGGGTCCAGGCCGATCCAGCCGGCACCCGGCAGGTAGACCTCGCACCAGGCGTGCAGGTCGGTGAAGTCGACCTCGGTGCCGCTGGGGCCATCCAGGGCCTTGACGTCGGGCGCCAGCTGGATCAGGTAGCCCGAGACGAAGCGCGCCGCCAGGCCCAGGTGGCGCAGCATCTGCACCAGCAGCCAGCCGGTGTCCCGGCAGGAGCCACTGCCCTTGGTCAGCGTCTCCTCGGGCGTCTGCACGCCCGGTTCCATGCGGATCGTGTAGGCGATGTCGCGCTGCAGGCGCTGGTTCAGGCCCACCAGGAAATCGATCGTGCGGGTCTTCTCGGTGGGCACGCTGGCCAGCAGCGCGGCCAGCCGGGGCGTGGCCGGCTCGACCACCAGGTAGGGCGCCAGCTCGGCGCGCAGGCTGTCGGTGTAGGCGAAGGGGACGTGCTCGGCCTCGGGCTCCAGGAAGAAGTCGAAGGGGTTGTAGACCGACATCTCGGCCACCAGGTCGATGGTGACCTTGAACTCGGTGGTCTTCTCGGGAAAGACCAGGCGCGCCATGTAGTTGGCGAAGGCGTCCTGCTGCCAGTTGATGAAGTGGCCGGCCGGCTCGACCTGCATCGAGTACGACAGGATGGGCGTGCGGCAGTGCGGCGCCGGCCGCAGCCGGACGATCTGCGGCGACAGCCCCACGCGGCGGTCGTAGCGGTAATGGGTGACGTGCTTGAGGGCGACGTGGATGGACACGGGCGTTCCTTGGTGGAAATCGAATCTCGGACTGGCGACGACGCGACCCCCCGATGCAGGTGCACCCGAGGATCGCCGTCGACGGTGATCAGGTCGTGACGCTCAGGACGGCACCAGGAAGTCGCGGCTGATGCCCGCCCCCAGATCGCCCACGCGGTCGAGGTACTGGCTCAGGTAGGCATGCAGGCCGGTCTCGAGGATCTCCTCGATGCGCGCGTATTCCAGGTCGCTGGCCAGCCGGCCGGCCAGACGCAGGGTCTCGGCCGATTGCTGGTTGGCCACCCGCTTGAGGTTACGCAGCACCTGACCGGTGCAATGGGCCAGCGAGCGCGGCATGTCGGCGCGCAGGATCAGCAACTCGGCCACCTTGGGCGGCTCGATCACGTTGCGGTAGACCTTGCGGTAGATCTCGAAGGCAGAGACCGAACGCAGGATCGCCGACCAGTGGTAGAAGTCCTGCTCACCGCCCCGCGGGCCGCTGTCGCCGGCCGGGTGGCCCTGCAGCGCGTGGAACTTCACGTCCAGCAAGCGGGCGGTGTTGTCGCCGCGCTCCAGGAAGGAGCCGATGCGGATGAAGTTGAAGGCCTCGTCCTGCAGCATCGTGCCCACGGTCACGCCGCGCGAGAGGTGCGAGCGGAACTTCACCCACTCGAACAGCGCCGACGGGTCGCGCGCCAGCAGGCCGTCCTTGAGCAGGCGGTTGAACTCCAGCCAGGTCTGGTTGGTGGTCTCCCAGACCTCGGTGGTCAGCGTGCCGCGGATGGCGCGGGCGTTCTCGCGCGCGGCGCGCAGGCAGCACAGGATCGACGAGGCGTTGCGTTCGTCGCGGACCATGAAGTCCTGCACCCGGGCGGCGTCGATCGCGCCATAGCGGGCCTGGTAGTCCTGGGTCAGTTCGGAGATCGACAGCAGACCGCGCCAGCCCTGCTCGGCGGTGTCGCTGGACTGGGGCAGCAGCGAGGTCTGGTAGTTGACATCGAGCATCCGGGCCGTGTTCTCGGCCCGCTCCATGTAGCGGGACATCCAGAACAGGTGATCGGCGGTACGAGAGAGCATGTTCTTGTTTCCTGAAGGGGCCGATCGGGGGGTCAGTTCTCGAGCACCCAGGTGTCCTTGGTGCCGCCACCCTGGCTGCTGTTGACGACCAGCGAGCCCTCTTTCAGGGCGACGCGCGTCAGGCCGCCGGGCACCATCTGCACCTCGGTGCCCGAGAGCACGAAGGGACGCAGGTCGATGTGGCGCGGCGCGATGCCGCTGTCGACGAAGGTGGGGCAGGTCGACAGGCTCAGCGTGGGCTGGGCGATGTAGTTGCTGGGGTTGGCCACGAGGTGGGCGCGGAAGTCCTCGATCTCGGCCCGGGTGGCGGCCGGGCCGACCAGCATGCCGTAGCCGCCGGCACCGTGCACTTCCTTGACCACCAGTTCGTCCAGGTGGTCGAGCACATAGGCCAGGTCGTCCTTCTCGCGGCACAGGTGGGTGGGCACGTTGTGCAGGATGGGCTTCTCGCCGAGGTAGAACTCCACCATCTTGGGCACGTAGGGGTAGATCGACTTGTCGTCGGCGATGCCGGTGCCGATCGCATTGCTCAGCGTGACGTTGCCGGCCTTGTAGGCGTCGACCAGACCGGCGCAGCCCAGCGTGGAGTCCTTGCGGAAGACCTGCGGGTCGAGGAAGTCGTCGTCAATGCGGCGGTAGATCACGTCCACCCGCTTGGGGCCCTGCGTGGTGCGCATGAAGACGGTGCGGTCCTTGACGAACAGGTCCTGGCCCTCGACCAGTTCCACCCCCATCTGCTGCGCCAGGAAGGCGTGCTCGAAGTAGGCCGAGTTGTACATGCCGGGGGTGAGCACCACCACGGTGGGGTCGGCCACCTGGCGCGGCGCGACGCTGCGCAGGGTTTCGAGCAGCAGGTCGGGGTAGTGCGCCACCGGTGCGACGCGGTGCTGGGCGAACAGCTCGGGGAAGAGCCGCATCATCATCTTGCGGTTCTCCAGCATGTAGCTGACACCGCTGGGCACGCGCAGGTTGTCCTCCAGCACATAGTAGGTGCCGCTGCCGTCAGGCTGGGCAGCGCGCACGATGTCGATGCCGGCGATGTGCGAGTACACGTCCTGCGGCACATCGACGCCCATCATCTCGGGGCGGAACTGGGCGTTGTTCTGGATCTGCTCGCGCGGCACGATGCCGGCCTTGAGGATCTCCTGGCCGTGGTAGATGTCGTGGATGAAGCGGTTGAGTGCGGTGACGCGCTGGCGCAGGCCCTTCTCCATCTCGCGCCATTCATGGGCGGGGATGACGCGCGGGATCAGGTCAAACGGAATCAGGCGCTCGGTGCCCTCCCCCGAGTCCTTGTCACCGTAGACGGCAAAGGTAATGCCGACGCGGCGGAAGATCATCTCCGCCTCTTCGCGCCGCGCCTGCATGCCATCGCGCGGCTGGCGGGCCAGCCATTGGTCGTAGGTCTTGTAATGCGGGCGCACCGTGGTGCTGGTGGCCTGCATCTCGTCGAAGCTGGGTCTCATTCGGTCTCTCCTGCCTCCGGCTTAGCAACAAGCGCACCAGCCGGCGGGGGCGGCACATCGGATGGCCGATGGTGCCAGTAGCGGCGATGCACATCGCGGGTGCACGATGCACCAGCATCATCCCACCGCCAGGCGCCGCAGACATCCGTACGCACCACATCGATGCTCGCCGCCCGATAGCGGGCCATCACCTCGGGATGCGGGTGGCCGTAGCGGTTGCGGTAGCCCAGCTGCATCACGGCCACGGTCGGCCGCGTGGCGCCCAGCAGCGCGTCGGAGGAGGAGCTGCGGCTGCCGTGGTGCGGCACCAGCAGCACCGACAGTGGCGGGCGCGCCGCCAGGCCGGGGGCCAGCGCGGCTTCTTCGGCGACGCCGATGTCACCGGTCAACAGCAGGGCGCGACCCTGCTCATCATCGACGCGCAGCACGCAGCTGGCCGCATTGGTGGCGCCCTGGCGGCGGGCGCCGGGTTCGGGCGGCCACAGCACCTCGAAGTGCACGCCATCCCAGACCCATGCCTGGCCGGCCTGGCAGGGCTGGGCGCCGGTTCGGTCCGCCAGCAGCGGATGCGATGGGTCCAGCGAATGCCGCAGCCGCGCCACCGGCAGCCGGCGCAGCAGGCTGCCTGCACCGCCGATATGGTCCAGGTCGCCGTGGCTCAGCAACAGTTCGTCGATCTGCCGCTCGCCCAGCGCCCGCAGCGCCGGCCAGATCACCCGCTCGCCGGCGTCTTCGCCCTCGCCCTGGGCGGGCCCGGCGTCGTAGACCAGCAGGTGATGGCGCGTGCGCACCAGGGCCACACTGCCCTGCCCCACGTCCAGCGCCTGCACCCACCAGTGGCCGGGCGCTGGCAGGCGTTGCGCCGGCCAGAGCACCGGCAGGGCCAGCAGCAGGGACAGGGCCTGCACCAGCCGGGGCAGGCGCCAGACGGCCAATCCCGCCCCCAGCATCGCCGGCGCGACCAGCCAGCCGGGCCCGGCCGGCACCGCCAGGCTGGCCCAATGGCCTTGTGCCAATGCGTCGGTGAGCCACAGCAGCGGCGCCAGCAGCACGGCGGCGACTGTCAGGACCGGCGGCCACAGCAAGCCCAGCAGCGCCAGCGGCGTGATGACCCAGGTCACCCAGGGCACGGCCACCAGGTTGGCCGGCCAGGCGGCCAGCGACCATTGGTTGAACCACAGCACCACCAGCGGCGCCAGGCCCAGGCCCACCACCCACTGGGTGCGCCAGGTCTGGGCCAGCGCCGCGCCTATGCGTCGCCAACCCGGCCCGCTGGCCGCGCGGGGCTCGGGATCGGCCGCCAACAGCCAGGTCACGGCCACGAAGGACAGCCAGAACCCTGGTTGCAGCAAGGCCCAGGGATCGAGCGTGGCCACGCCCGCGGCCGCCCACACGCCCCGCAGCAGCGCCGGCCAGCGCCAGCCGACATGCGCCATCGCCACCCCCAGTGCCAGCATGCCCACGGTGCGCTGGGCCGGCACGCCCCAGCCCGACAGCACGGCATAGGCCGCCGCCAGGGCCAGCCCGCCCCAGCGGGCCACCCAGGGCGTTGGCCAGCGCGCCACGCCAGCGGGCCAGCGCCGCCACACCACCGCCAGCAGCGCCTGCGCCAACGCAGCGAACAGCGTGATGTGCAGGCCGCTGATCGACATCAGGTGCGCCACGCCGGTGTCGCGGAACACCGCCCACTGCGCCGGCCCGATCGCCGACTGGTCACCGATCGCCAGCGCCGCCAGCACACCCACCGTGGCCGGGTCGGGGCCGGACAGCAAGATGCGGTCGCGGGCCCGCTGGCGCAACCAGCCCAGCGCTTCCTCGGGCACCCACCAGCGCGGCGGACCCAGACGCTGGGCCACCGCGCCGCGGCCGGTGCGCACCTGGCCAAAGCCGCCCAGGCCACGCTCGAAGGCCCACAGTTCGGCATCGAAACCCTGCGGGTTGAGCTGGCCATGCGGTGAACGCAGGCGCACCGGCAGACGCCAGGCCTCGCCCGCGGCCAGCGCGGCGGGGGCCGCCAGCGCGCCGTCGGCGGTGGGCCAGACCAGCCACAGGCGGCTGGGCAGGGGCGTGCTCAGCGGGCCTTCGGACTCGTCCAGCAACGGCGCGGCGGGGTCAGGCTCGAAGGCGAAGCGCAGGCCGTCGGCCTGCACCTGCACCAGGCCCTGGACACGACCCTGCAGGCGCAGGTCGCGGCCCTCCAGCGCCGGGGCCAGCCGGTCCTGCAGGCGGCTGTCGGCGCGCAGGTCGGTGCTGCCCGCCGCCACGCTCAGCAGGCCGGTGGCCAGCAGCAGCGCGGGCCAGGGGCCACCGCGTCGGGACCAGGCCGCCGCCAGTCCCAGACAGGCGGTGCCCAGCCCGAGCACCGCCCATGCCACGCCGGGCGGCAGCAGCTCGGCCTGCTGCAACTGCCCGGCCAGCCCCAGCATCCAGACCACCGGCCACGCCGCCAGTTGCCAGGGCTGCGGCTGCCGGGTCAGGGGGACTGCACAGCGGGCGTCGGGCGTCGCGGCGGCCATGGCGCAGTGTAGGATCGCGGCCCGCATTCGCCTCTCCCCCAAAGGAGCCATCCATGTCCGTTGCCGCCCGCCTGCAGAGCCTGGGCATCACCCTGCCGCCGGTGGCCGTGCCCGCCGCCGCCTATGTGCCGTTTGTCCAGACCGGCTCGCTGGTCTTTCTGTCCGGCCACATCGCCAAGAAGGATGGCAAGCCCTGGGTGGGCCAGCTGGGCCTGACGATGGGCACGGAAGAAGGCAAGGCCGCGGCCCGGGCGATCGCGATCGACCTGCTGGGCACGCTGCAGGCCGCCTGCGGTGACCTGGACCGCGTGGTACGTATCGTCAAGGTGATGAGCCTGGTGAACTCCGCGCCCACCTTCACCGAGCAGCACCTGGTCACCAACGGATGCTCGGAGCTGCTGGCCGAGGTCTTCGGCCCCGAGGTGGGCGCCCATGCGCGCAGCGCCTTCGGCGTGGCGCAGATCCCGCTGGGCGCCTGTGTCGAGATCGAGCTGATCGCCGAGCTCAAGGCCTGACGATGTCGCTGGTCCGCACCCTGGCCCGTCCGCGGCCGCTGCTGCTGCTGACCGCGCTGGCCTGCTGGTCCGCGGTGGGCCTGGCGCTGCTGTCGCAGTACCGCTTCGACATGCCGCCCTGCCCCTGGTGCACGCTGCAGCGCCTGATCTTCCTGGTGCTGGGCGCCGCCGCGCTGCTGGGCGCGGCGGTCGAGCCGCTGCGCAAGCCGCTGGCCGGGCTGGGCATGCTGCTGGCGCTCAGCGGCGTGGCGGCGGCGCTGTGGCAGCACTTCGTGGCCGCGGCCAGCGCCTCGTGCAACCTGACGCTGGCCGACCGCATCCTCGATGGCCTGGGCCTGCTGGACCTGGCGCCCGAGGTGTTCATGCCGATGGCCTCCTGTGCCGACGCGGCGGTGAACCTGCTGGGCGTGCCCTACGCCTTCTGGAGCCTGGCGCTGTTCGCACTGGCCGGTCTGGCCTGCCTGGCCGCGCTGCGCCGCTGAAGCCCGCGAGGCTGACGCGGGTCAAGCGCCGCGCGACAATGCACAGCGATGATGCACGCTGCCCTGGGCAGCGCTGCCGCTGCCATGACCTGCCGCGAAAGTTCTGCCGTGAGCGATTCCACCTCCTTCGATACCGACGTGCTGATCGTCGGCGCCGGCCCTGCCGGTCTGGCGCTGGCCTGCGCGCTGGCGGATGCCGGCATCCGCAGCCATGTCCTTGAGCAGGCCCCGCGCGACAGCCTGGTGGCGCCGCCGGAAGATGGCCGCGACATCGCGTTGACCCACCGCGCCCGCCGCATCCTCACCCAGCTGGGCCTGTGGGAGCGCCTGCCGGCCGACGAGATCGCACCGCTGAGGGCCGCCCAGGTCACCAATGGCGAATCACCGATGGTGCTGCCCTTCGATGGCCGCGCCGACGGCCACGAGCAACTGGGCTGGCTGGTGCCCAACCACCGCATCCGCGAAGCCTGCTTTGCGGGTGCCAGCGCGCGCGCCGAGCGGGTCACGATCACCGGCGACGCCCGCGTCACCGCGCTGGACCGCGACGCCAGCGGCGCCAGCGTCACGCTGGCCAGTGGCCAACGGCTGCGCGCCCCGCTGGTGATCGCCGCCGACAGCCGCTTCTCCACCGTGCGCCGCATGGCCGGCATCGGTGCGCGCATGCTGGATTTCGGCCGCACCGCCATCGTCGCGCGCATGCGCCACGAGTTGGAACACGACGGCACCGCCCACGAATGCTTCCTGCACGGCCACACGCTGGCCATGCTGCCGATGGCTGGCCGCCAGAGCTCGGCGGTGTGGACCGTCACCAGCGACGGCGCCGCCGCGCTGATGGCCGCCCCCGAGGCCGAGTTCGCCGACAAGGTGGACGCCGCCTTCGGTCATCGCCTGGGCCGGCTGGAGCTGGCTGGACAGCGCCACGCCTACCCGCTGGTGGCGGTCTACGCGCAGCGCTTCTGCGCCGAGCGCTTCGCGCTGATCGGCGACGCCGCCGTGGGCATGCACCCGGTCACCGCGCACGGCTACAACTTCGGTCTCTACGGCATCGAGGTGCTGGCGGCCGAACTCGCCAAGGCGCGCGCCGATGGCCGCGACCTGGGCGACGCCCGGGCACTGCAGGCCTATGCGGACGAACACCGCCGCGTGACGCTGCCGATCTACCTGGGCACCAACCTGGTGGTCAAGCTCTTCACCACCGACACGGCGCCCGCCCAGCTGGCCCGCGAGGCGATCGTGCGGGTGACCAACTGGGTGCCGCCGATCAAGAGCGCGGTCACGCGCCAGCTGACCGGCGACCGGCTGAAGACGCCGTGGGGCGATTTGAAGGCGCCGCCGCTGCCGCAGCTGCCTGCCCTGCCGAAGCTGCCCAAACTGCCGCCGCTGTCCGACCTGCTGCGCTGAGCGTCAGGCATGCGCGGGGCGGTGCGCGCCCCGCTGCCGGACGCACGGCCGCTCAGGCGGCGGTGACCCGCGCGACCTTCATCACGCCCTCGACCTTGTGCCCCTTGCGGGCCCGCTTGCCCAGATGGTGGGCGAAGGCCGCGCCCTTGACCAGTTCGTCCTTGTCCTTGCCGCCGCGGCCGCTGCCCAGCACGCGCAGGCTGTCGCCGCAGGTGGCGGCCGACACCAGCGGCGCCTTGGCGTCCACGTCCATCAGCGTCAGGCCGCGGCCGCCGTTGCTCTGCAACTTCAGCTCGGCCAGCGGGAACACCAGCAGCCGGCCGTCCATCGCCAGGCAGGCGACGTTGGCATGCGTCGAGGCCACCGGCACCGGTGGCAGCAGGCGGTCCGCCGGCTCCAGGCTCAGGAAGCTCTTGCCGGCCCGCTGCCGGCTGGCCAGGTCACCCAGGCGGGCCAGCAGACCAAAGCCGCCGGTGTTGGCCAGCAGCACCACCTGCTCGGCCGGGCCGGCCATCAGGTGGGCCACCTGGGTGCCCGGCTCCAGATCGATCAGGCTGGTCACCGGCACGCCATCGCCGCGGCCGCCTGGCAGGCTGGCCACCGGGATGCTGAAGGCGCGGCCGGTGCTGCCCAGCACATAGAGCGTGTCGACGCTGCGGCAGGCGAAGGTGCCGTACAGGCCATCACCGGCCTTGAACGACAGGTTGGCCACGTCCACCTCATGGCCCTTCATCGTGCGCACCCAGCCCTTGAGGCTGGCGATCACGGTCACCGGCTCGTCGACGATCTTGACCTCGGCCACCACGCGCTTGTCGGCCTGGATCAGCGTGCGGCGCTCGTCGCCGAACTGCTTGGCGTCGGCCTCGATCTCCTTGATCAGCGTGCGCCTGAGCGTGGCCGGGCTGCCCAGGATGTCCTCCAGCTTCGCCTGGTCCTCGCGCAGGCCCTTGAGCTCCTGCTCGATGCGCAGCGCCTCCAGCCGGGCCAACTGGCGCAGCCGGATCTCGAGGATGTCCTCGGCCTGGCGGTCGCTCAGCGAGAAACGGGCGATCAGGGCCGTCTTGGGCTCGTCGCTCTCGCGGATGATGCGGATCACCTCATCGATGTTCAGCAGCACCAGCTGCCGGCCCTCGAGCACATGGATGCGGTCGAGCACCTTGTCCAGGCGGTGGCGGGTGCGGCGCTGCACCGTGGTCTGGCGGAAAGCCACCCACTCGGTCAGCATCTGGCGCAGGCTCTTGGGCACCGGCTTGCCGTCCAGGCCCACCATCGTCAGGTTGACCGGGGCGTTGCTTTCCAGGCTGGTGTGGGCCAGCAGCGCGGTGACCAGTTCCGACTGCTCCACGGTGCGGCTCTTGGGCTCGAAGACCAGCCGCACGGCGGCGTCCTTGCTGGATTCATCGCGCACGGCGTCCAGCACCGCCAGCATGGCCGCCTTGAGCTGCGTCTGCTCCTGGGTCAGCGCCTTCTTGCCGGTCTTGACCTTGGGGTTGGTGAGCTCCTCGATCTCCTCCAGCACCTTCTGCGCGCTGGTGCCCGGCGGCAGTTCGGTCACCACCAGCTGCCACTGGCCACGCGCCAGGTCCTCGATCTTCCAGCGCGCACGCAGCTTCAGGCTGCCGCGACCGCTGCGGTAGGCCTCGCGGATCTCGGCGTCGCTGCTGATCAGCTGGCCACCGCCGGGGTAGTCGGGGCCGGGCAGCAGTTCGAACAGCGCGTCATCGGACAGCTGGTCGTCGCGGATCAGGGCCACCGCGGCGGCGGCCACCTCGCGCAGGTTGTGGCTGGGGATCTCGGTGGCCATGCCCACCGCAATGCCGCTGGCGCCGTTGAGCAGCACGAACGGCAGGCGTGCCGGCAGCTGGCGGGGTTCCTCGAACGCGCCGTCATAGTTGGGCACGAAGTCCACCGTGCCCTCGTCGATCTCGTCGAGCAGCAGGCGGGCGATCGGGGCCAGGCGCGCCTCGGTGTAGCGCATCGCGGCCGCGCTGTCGCCGTCGCGGCTGCCGAAGTTGCCCTGGCCATCGATCAGCGGGTAGCGCAGCGAGAAGTCCTGCGCCATGCGCACCATCGCGTCATAGGCCGCGGTGTCGCCATGCGGGTGGAACTTGCCCAGCACATCGCCCACCACGCGGGCGCTCTTGACCGGCTTGGGCGCACCGCCCGAGCCGCCAAAGCCCAGGCCCATGCGCTGCATGCTGTACAGGATGCGGCGCTGCACCGGCTTGGCGCCATCGGTCACATCAGGCAGGGCCCGGCCCTTGACCACGCTGAGCGCGTATTCCAGGTAGGCGCGTTCGGCGTAGTGCGCCAGCGTGATGGCATCGCCCGCCGGAGCGGCGGGCGCAGAGAACAGATCGGCTTGGTCGGACATGGTGCTTGTTGAAGGGGAAGGCCCACGGGCCAGTGGCCCACGCCAGCGCGGACCCCGGCGGTCCGCACAGCCTTCCGGCGCCGGGCCGAACGACCCGGACGCAGCCCGCCATCTTACCGGCCCGGGCGCACCTGATCGCCAATGAGAAAGGCCGCCGGATCACAGGGATCGGGCGGCCCGTCGGGCGCACAGGGGACCGTGCCGCCAGCGGCACGGTCAGCGCTCATCAGTTGGCGGCGCAGAAGCCTCCTTCCAGCTTCTGCAGCGCGGCCTTGGCCTGCACCAGGCCATTGCCGAACTTGTCGTCGCGGCCCGGGTCGCCCAGGTCCATCGCGGTGTTGTTCAGCACCTTGCGGATCTGCGCTGCCGTGCACTCGGGGTGGAAGCTCCACACCAGGCCCGCCACGCCGGAGACGTGCGGCGTGGCCATTGAGGTGCCGCTGTTGTAAGCGTAGTTCGAGATCGCGACAGCCGCGTTGGCGCTCGAGCCGGCAATGGCCAGCAGCGCTGCGCCATCGGCCTGCGACAGGCTCATCGACGGGATGGTCGTCGGGGCGCCATTCAGCGTGCCGGCGAAGTTGCCCGGCGCGTTGTTGTAGATCACCGCACCCACGCCACCGTTGGCCTCGCAACGGGTCACCTTCTCGGCGAAGGTGATCACGCCGCGCGAAATCAGGCAGACCTTGCCGGCCACGCCGGTGTCATCGGTCTGGCCCAGGCCGAAGTCGTACAGCGGTGCCGAGACGCTGCCCTGCGCCGAGCCGGTCATTGCGATGGCTTCATAGGCGGTGCCATCCACGGTCAGGCTGCCGATCACGCCGGTGCCGGTGGGCACCGACGATAGCGTCAGCACGCCGGGGCCGGCGATTTCGACGTCGGCGTTGAACTGCGAGAAGGTGGCCCAGGCCTTGTTGGCATCGACCGCTGCCACCGAGACGACTTCCTTGAAGCCGGCCGGGTAGGAGATGGCGGTGTTGCCGCCGTTGCCGGCCGCAGCGATGGTCAGGATGCCCGCGGCGTCCAGCGCCTGCGCAGCGTTCTTCTCGACCGCGGTGGACGACGAGCCGCCCAGCGACATCGACACCACGTTGGCGCCCGAGTCCAGGCAGTCCATCATCGCGTCGGCCACGGTCGAGGACGAGGCGCTGCCGCCCGCGTCGAAGACCTTGTTGATGCGCAGGATGACCTGGTTCTTGCCGTTGACGCCGACCACGCCGATCTGGTTGTCGACACCGGCGATCGTGCCGGCGACGTGGGTGCCGTGGCCGTTCTCGTCGGTATTCCACTTGCCGGACGTGGTGAAGTTCTTGCCCGACATCGTGTTCTTCTTCAGGTCCTCGTGCCGGCCGTCGATGCCCGAGTCGATGATGCAGACCACGGGCTGCCAGGCGCCGGTGCCCTTGACCTTGTCGGCCTGCACCAGCGGGATGCCGTAGGGCGCGACCTCGGTGCCGGCAATGGCAGCGCCGCGCAGGACCGGCGTGGCCGTGGGGCCGACGCGCTGGCCCAGCAGGGTGCGCTCGGCGTCGACCTCGACATTGGCCGCGCCCACCAGGGCCTTGAACTGAGCGACCTTGCTGGCCGGCACTTCCACGGCGGTGGCGCCCAGGCGCGACAGGTCGCGCGTGACGCGGCCGCCCACGGCACTGGCGTGGCTGCCCACGGCCATGGTGCTGGCCTGACCATGGTTGACGATCAGCTTGACGGTGGCTTCAGCGGCCACGGCACCGCTGCCAACCAGCGCGGCGGGCGCGGCGATGGCCACGGCGACACACAGGCGGCTGAGCTTGAACGAGGGGATGGACATGACGGGATCCTCAGTCGGGTAACGCGAAGCGTCCGACTGTCCCGGACCACCCCTGGCAGCGTCAACCCCCCAACTTCGAAGGGCGGCGCTGGACACAGGGTCACTCCGGATGGGCGACCGATGACCCCGACGCGAATCGCAGGCTGCGCGCCCGCTGCGACTGGCTGCTTTGCAGCAAGGACCAGTACAGCTCCAGCACCAGGTGGACATGGGCGCGGGTCTCGGCAATGTCGGGCACCCGGTTGCCAGCCTTGCGCACCCGCCCTTCACCGGCGTTCCAGGCCGCCAGCGCCGCATCGATGCTGCCGGTGCGCCGCCACAGGTCGGCCAGCATCCGCGAGCCGATGGTGAGGTTGTGGCGCGGGTCGCGCAGCAGGGTTTCGACCGGTGCGGCCGCGCGTTCGCCGCGGGTGGCATACCGCTCACCAGCAGCCGGCATCAGCTGCATCAGGCCGATCGCCCCGGCGGGCGAGACCTGGTCGGCCCGGAAGCCCGATTCCACCGCGATCACCGCCTTCAGCAGTTCCACGTCCAGCCCGCTGGACTCGGCCGCCTGGCGCATCAAGGGCATCAGCGATTTGACCTCGGGGGCGAACTCCAGCCAGGTCAGCAGGCTGCCGCGGTCGATCGACTTGCCAGGCACCCGCACGCGCGAGTCGCCCCGCTCGCGCAGCAGTGGCTCGAAGCGCGTGTCCAGCGGCTGCTGGGCCAGGTGGGCCACACCGTGGCCATCGACGTAGCCGTACAGCGGCGTCTGGGCCGAGGCCGCCAGTGGGCCCAGCAGCCACGCGGCGCCCAGCAGCGCCCCGGCCAGCCGGGCGCAGCGCTCAGACGTCGATCTCGACGCTGTCACCGTGGATCTCCATCAGCTCGCGCCGCGACGCGGCCTCGCCCTTGCCCATCAACCGACCGAAGGCCTCGACGGTGGCGGTGAAGCCGATCGCACCGTAACCCACCTGCAGCAGGCGGCGGGTGTCGGGGTTCAGCGTGGTTTCCCACAGCTGTTCGGCGCTCATTTCGCCCAGGCCCTTGAATCGGCTGATGCTCCAGCTGCCCTCGCGGGCGCCTTCCTTGCGCAGCTTGTCCAGCGCCGCCTCCTGCTCGCCCTCGTCCAGCGCATACAGCTTGGCCGCGGGCTTCTTGCCGCGCGCCGGGGCGTCGATACGGAACAGCGGCGGCTTGGCCACGTACACATGGCCGGCCTCGACCAGCTTTGGGAAATGGCGGAAGAACAGCGTCAGCAGCAGCACCTGGATGTGCGAACCGTCGACATCGGCGTCCGAGAGGATGCAGACCTTGCCATAACGCAGGCCGGAGAGGTCCGGCGTGTCGTTGGGCCCATGCGGGTCGACGCCGATGGCCACCGAGATGTCGTGGATCTCGTTGTTCTTGAACAGCAGGTCGCGCTCCACCTCCCAGGCATTGAGCACCTTGCCGCGCAGCGGCAGGATGGCCTGGGTCTCCTTGTCGCGGCCCATCTTGGCGCTGCCGCCAGCCGAGTCGCCCTCAACCAGGAACAGCTCGTTGAGCGCGATGTCGCGGTTCTCGCAGTCGGTGAGCTTGCCGGGCAGCACGGCCACGCCGGAGCCCTTGCGCTTTTCCACCTTCTGGCTGGCGCGCTGGCGGGTCTGGGCCTGCTTGATGACCAGCTCGGCCAGCTTGCGGCCGTGCTCGACATGCTGGCTCAGCCACAGCTCCAGCGCCGGGCGCACGTAGGCGGACACCAGACGCAGCGCGTCGCGGCTGTTCAGGCGCTCCTTGGTCTGGCCCTGGAACTGCGGGTCCAGCACCTTGGCGCTGAGCACGAAGCTGGCGCGGCCGAAGATGTCCTCGGGCATCAGCTTGACGCCCTTGGGCAGCAGCGAGTGCATCTCGATGAAGCCCTTGATGGCGGTGAACAGACCGTCCTTCAGCCCGGCCTCATGGGTGCCACCGGCGACCGTGGGGATCAGGTTGACATAGCTCTCGCGCAGCAGCGCGCCATCCTCGGTGAAGGCCACGCACCAGGCGGCGCCCTCGCCTTCGGCGAAGTTCTCGTCCTCGTTGGCGCCGGCGTAGTGCGCGCCCTCGAACAGCGGGATCAGCGGGTCGGCCGGCAGCGCCTGCTGCAGGTAGTCGCGCAGGCCGCCCTTGTAGAGCCAGGTCTGGGTGTCGCCGGTCTTCTCGGTGGTGAGCGTGACCGTCACCCCGGGCATCAGCACCGCCTTGCTGCGCAGCAGGTGGGTCAGCTCGCTGCGCGGCAGTTCGGCGCTCTCGAAGTACTTGGCGTCGGGCCAGACGCGTACCGAGGTGCCCTTCTTGCGCTCACCGGCCTGCGCGGCGCGCACCACCAGCGGCTCGACCACGTCGCCGCCCGAGAAGGCCAGCTGGGCCGCCTGGCCATCGCGCCAGACCGCCACCTGCAGCCGCTTCGCGAGCGCGTTGGTGACACTGACGCCCACGCCATGCAGGCCGCCCGAGAAGCTGTAGGCACCGCCGGCGCCCTTGTCGAACTTGCCGCCAGCATGCAACCGGGTGAAGACGATCTCCACCACCGGCACCTGCTCTTCAGGGTGCAGGCCGAAGGGGATGCCCCGGCCGTCATCGTCGACGCTGACCGAGCCGTCGGTGTGCAAGGTCACCGCGATGCGCTTGCCGAAGCCGGCCAGCGCCTCGTCGGCGGCGTTGTCGATGACTTCCTGGATGATGTGCAGCGGGTTGTCGGTCCGGGTGTACATGCCCGGGCGCTGCTTGACGGGCTCGAGGCCCTTGAGGACGCGGATCGAGGCCTCGCCATACTCGGGCGAAGGGGAAGCGGAACGGGTGGCCATGCGGGAAATTGTAGGCAGCAGCCTGCCGTCGCCATCGACGGAACAGACGGCCTGGATGTGCATACAGTCTACCTCCCCAGGCTGTCACGCAGGCGACAGCAATACCCTGCTGTGCATCGCCGGGCGCGCCGCTGGGCTACAGTGCCTGGATGAGCACCGCCGCCGACCGCCGCCCCTTGTCCATGACCCAGGTGCTGCTGTGCGGCGCGCTGATCGTGACACTGTCGATGGGCATCCGCCACGGCTTCGGGCTGTGGCTGCAGCCGATCACCATGGACCGCGGCTGGACGCGCGAGACCTTCTCGTTCGCGCTGGCGGTGCAGAACATCGCCTGGGGCGCCGCCGGTCCGTTCGCCGGCGCGCTGGCCGACCGCTTCGGGGCCTTCCGGGTGCTGCTGGTCGGCGCCCTGCTCTATGCACTGGGCCTGGTGCTGATGGCGCTGGCCACCTCGGGCCTGGCCTTCACCGGGGCCACCGGGCTGCTGATCGGCATCGCCCAGTCCGGCACCACCTACGCCGTGGTCTACGGCGTGATCGGCCGCAACGTCGCCCCCGAGAAGCGCTCCTGGGCGATGGGCGTGGCCGCGGCAGCGGGTTCCTTCGGCCAGTTCATGATGGTGCCGGTGGAGAGCTGGCTGATCGCCACCTGGGGCTGGCAGAGCGCGCTGTTCGTGCTGGGCTGCGCCGCGCTGGCGATCATGCCGCTGGCGCTGGGCCTGAAGGAGCCTGGCCTGGCCGGCGGGGCCGCGCGGCCGCAGCAGAGCATTGGTGCCGCGCTGCGCGAGGCCTTCGGCCATGGCAGCTTCCGCTGGCTGACCGCCGGGTATTTCGTCTGCGGTTTCCAGGTGGTGTTCATCGGCGTGCACATGCCCAGCTACCTGCGCGACCAGGGCATGGACCCCTCGGTGGCCACCACGGCGCTGGCGCTGATCGGCCTGTTCAACGTCTTCGGCACCTACGGCGCCGGTGTGCTGGGCCAGCGCTTCCCCAAGCGCCACATCCTCTCGGCGATCTACCTGCTGCGCTCGGCGGTGATCGTGATCTTTCTGGCCGCTCCGCTGACGCCGATGAGCGTCTACCTGTTCGCCGCGACGATGGGCGTGCTGTGGCTGTCCACCGTGCCGCCGACCAACGCGATCGTGGCCCAGGTCTACGGCGTGCAGTACATGTCTATGCTGGGAGGCGTGGTGTTCTTCAGCCACCAGGTGGGCTCGTTCCTGGGCGTGTGGCTGGGCGGCTGGATATACGACCGCGCCGGCAGCTACACGCCGGTGTGGTGGATCGCGGTGGCGCTGGGCATCTTCGCGGCGCTGGCCAACCAGCCGGTGCGCGAAACGCCGCTGCTGCGGCCCGCTGCCGCCTGACACCATGTGGGTGAGGCTGCTGACCTGGACGCTGGTGCTGGGCGCGCTGCTGCTGGTCTTCCTGGCCTACCTCAGCCCGCACCTGGTTCGAGACCTGGCCGACCGCCTGTGGGCCTGCTTCTGATGCACGACACGCCCACGCCGCCGTCGGACTGGGTGCGCCGCTGGTGCACCGGGCTCGCGCCGGGCCGCGCGCTCGACTTGGCCTGTGGCCGCGGGCGGCATCTGCGCTGGCTGGCGCAGCAGGGTTGGCAGGTCACCGGCGTCGACCGCGACGAACAGGCCCTGGCCGGCCTGCAGGGCCTGGGCGAGCTGCTGCACGCAGATATCGAGTCCGGGCCCTGGCCGCTGGCGGGCCGCCGCTTCGACCTGGTGGTCGTCACCAACTACCTGTGGCGCCCGCTGCTGCCGGCGATCATCGACACGGTGGCGCCGGGCGGTCGGCTGGTCTACGAGACCTTTGGCGCCGGACATGAGCGCCTGGGCCGGCCGTCACGTCCGGATTTCCTGTTGCAACCGGCAGAGCTGCTGCAGGCCTGTCGCGAGTTGCAGGTGCTGGGCTATGAGTGCGGGCAGTTGCCGTCGCCCGAGCGGGTGGTCCAGCGCATCGCCGCGCAGCGCGATGACGCGGTGCACCATCTGCCGGTCTGGGCCGTTGCACCGGGTGGCTAGAATCCACCATTCGCAAGGAATCACGATGAGATCCATTCAAGGCAGCATCCCGGCGCTGGTGACGCCGATGCACGAAGACGGCAGTGTCGACTACGACCGCCTGCGCGCGCTGATCGACTGGCATGTCACCGAAGGCACCGATGCCATCTGCGTGGTTGGCACCACTGGTGAATCCGCCACGGTGAGCTTCGAGGAGCACTTCGAGATCATCCGTGTGGCCGTCGAGCACGCCAAGGGCCGCATCCCGATCATGGCCGGCGCCGGCGCCAACAGCACCACCGAGGCCATCGAGCTCAGCCGCTACGCCAAGCAGGTGGGTGCCGACTGCACGCTGCAGGTCGTGCCCTACTACAACAAGCCCTCGCAGGAGGGCATGTACCGCCACTTCAAGGCCATCGCCGAGGCGGTGGACATTCCAGTGATGGTCTACAACGTGCCCGGTCGCACGGTGGCGGACATGCTGCCCGAGACCACGCTGCGCGTGGCCACCATCCCCGGCGTCTTCGGCATCAAGGAAGCCACCGGTAACATCGAGCGCGCCGCCTGGCTGATCAAGCACGCACCGGCCGGCTTCAAGGTCTTCTCCGGCGATGACGGCACCGCGATCGCGCTGATGCTGCTGGGCGGCGCGGGCAACGTGAGCGTCACGGCGAACGTGGCGCCGCGCCTGATGCACGAGATGTGCGCCGCGGCGCTCAGCGGTGACATTCCCACCGCCCGCCGCATCCACTTCCTGCTGCTGTCGCTGCACAAGCAGCTGTTCTGCGAGAACAGCCCGGCCCCCGCCAAGTGGGCCCTGTCCCAGCTGGGTCGCTGCGGCACTACCGTGCGGCTGCCGCTCACCCCGCTGAGCGATGCCGGCCAGGCCCTGGTCGGCAGCGCGATGCGCGACGCCGGGCTGCTGGCCTGATCCCCCCTCACCTGTTCCGAGCCGCCGCACCGAGCACCGGTCCGTCGGCTCTCTTGGAGACCGCTTCAGTGAAACAAGCCTTCGCCTCGACGCCCCTGCGTGCCGCCGTCCTGCTCATGATCGTCGGGCTGGCAGGGTGCAGCGCCCTGGAGAGCACGCTGGGTGGCGACAAGATCGACTATGGCCGGGCCGCGCGCAAGACCAACCCGCTCGAAGTGCCGCCCGACCTGACGCCGCTCAACCGCGATGGCCGCTTCCTGCCGCAATCGGGCGCCGTCAGCGCGAACCAGCTGCAGCAGGCTGGCGGCTCGCGCACGGCCGCAGCCACCGCCCCCACCGCCGCACCCAACCAGGTCGGCTCGATCCGCATGGAGCGCGAAGGCAACACGCGCTGGCTGGTGACCCCGCAGTCCCCCGAGCAGCTGGTGCCGCGCATCCGCCAGTTCTGGCAGGACATGGGCTTCACGCTGGTCAAGGACAGCCCCGAGACCGGCGTCTTCGAGACCGATTGGGCCGAGAACCGCGCCAAGATTCCTGACGACCTGATCCGCAACACCCTGGGCAAGATCATCGACTCGCTGTACTCCACCGGCGAGCGCGACAAGTTCCGCACCCGCATCGAGCGCACCGCCCGCGGCACCGAGATCCTGATCAGCCACCGGGGCGTGCAGGAGGTCTTCAGTAGCCAGACGCGCGAGGACAACCTGGTCTGGACGCCCCGCGCCAGCGACCCGCAGCTCGAGGCCGAGATGCTCTCGCGCCTGATGCTGGCGCTGGGCGCCCCCGAGCAGGCCGCCAAGGATGCCAAGGCCAACCCGGCGGCGCCAGCGGTGGCGGCGGCCGCGCCGGCCGCCGTGTCGTCGCGCGCCGAGGAACTGAGCGGCCAGCCTGGCGCCGCACTGCGCGTGACCGAAGACCTCGAGCGCACCTGGCGCCGCGTCGGCCTGGCCCTGGACCGCAGCGGCTTCACGGTGGAAGACCGCGACCGCGGCCAGGCCACCTACTTCGTGCGCTTTGCCGATCCGTCCACCGCCAGCGAGGATCAGCCGAGCTTCTTCGCCAAGCTGTTCGGCGCCAAGGATGCCGTGCAGCTGGCCCGCTTCCGCCTGGCGCTGAAGTCGCAACCCGATGGCAGCACCGCGGTGAACGTGCTGGACGCCGAGGGCCGCCCCGACGCGTCCGAGAACGCGCGCCGCGTGGCCTCGCTGCTGCTGACCGAACTGCGCCGCTGATCCCCAGGCCAGGCGTGGGGTCGGCATGGCCCCACGCGCGGCCGCACACAGCACAAAGCCGCCCTCGGGCGGCTTTCTTGCGTGTGCCATGCGGCCAAAAAGAAAAGCCGCCCGAAGGCGGCTTTCACTGGCGCGGAAGAAGGATTACTTCTTGACGGCGTCCATGGCGGCCGAAGCGGCGGCGTTCACGGCGCCAGCAGCGGCGTCCTTGGCGGCATCGGCAACGGCCGAAGCGGCGGAGGCAGCGGCGTCAGCCACCGGAGCGGCAGCCGAAGCGGCGGCGTCGGCCACCGGGGCGGCGGCGGAAGCGACGGCGGCGGCAGCGGCCGGGGCAGCTTCTTCAGCCTTCTTGCCGCAAGCGGCCAGGGCAGCGACAGCGATCAGGGAGGCCAGCAGGAGCGACTTGTTCATGAAGTTCCTCAAAGAGAAAAGTGGGGGACGAACAGAAATACCGGTAGTTCTGAAGGCCCGCTGTTCTGGCGAACCTCCTCCTCGACACAGACCAGGACGGCCGGGCGCCCAACGAGCGCGGCAGATCAATCCTGTGCCTAGCCTTACATTATACCCACTCTAGGTAGAGTCCCTAGATGCCGATGGTTGTCACGGGGAACGTCACGGTGGCGCGTTGCGAAACTGCATCAATCCACCGGGCGTTGAGGACAAGTTCACGTGGATCGGTGCAGATGCGGCCTTGCACCTGCGGGCCCGGCACGCGCTCGATCAACCCCAGACCTTGCGCCAGCAGGCACTCGCGGCCTTCCAGCAGGCGCGCCTCCTCGACCGCCAGACACTGTACCCGATGGTCCCAGGTGGCGCGCCAGCGCATCAGGCGCGGCGCACCGTGGCGCACCGGCTCGAAGTCCGTGCCCAACCACAGCCACTGCCGGCCGGCAGGGCGCGCCCAGCGTGCCAGGCGTTCCAGCAGCTCGGCCTGTTCCCAGGGCCAGGACAGCGGGTCCTGGGTGATCCAGCACAGCCGCGTGACGCGCGCCGCCTCCAGGCCATCGACCAGGCGCGCCACCGCATCGGCCCAGGCCTCACGGCCCGTCCAGTTCAGCCGGCCCGGGGCCTGCGGCCAGGCATCGGCCTCAGTCGGCTCGGACCCATCCATCACAGGCCCACTCGTCGATCAGTGCCCGTGCGGCCTGGCTGAGCTGCGCCAGCTGCGCCGCGGAGAGTCGCCGCGCATCGGCCAGCTGCCGCATCAGCCGCGCGTCCCGGCCGCCGGCACGGAAGGACTCGCCGTTGATGAACACATGGTGCTCGTCGTACATCATGCGCGAGCGCGCATCCAGCCGGGCGCCCTGCCCCGCCGCCAGCGGCTCGCCGCCATCAAACCAGACGATGGCCTTGGGCTCGGTCAGGGTCTCGCCCAGCGCGCAGGCCAGGCTGCGGGCGTCGTTCAGCGCCTCGATCACCGCCTTCTGCGCGAAGTGCTGCAGCGCCTGCGGGATCAGGCCCGGCGTGGCCGTGGCGCTGCCGGCCGGATCGCGGTAGTGCGGCTCGTCGGTGTCGGGCTCCAGCGCGTCGACCATGCGCTGCAGCACCTCGCGCGCGGTCTCGGTGGGCGTGGGCGTGCGAAAGCCGATCGAGCAGGTCATGCAATCGTCGCCCACGGCGATGCCGTCGTGGCCCCAGCGCGGCGGCAGGTACAGCATGTCGCCGGGCTCCAGCACCAGGTCCTCGGTGGGCTGGAAGTTGGCCAGGATCTTCACCGGCTTGTCGGGCAGCAGTTGCGCGTCCTTCACCGGGCCGATGCGCCAGCGTCGCCGGCCGCTGACCTGCAGCAGGAAGACGTCGTAGGAATCGAGGTGCGGCCCGACCCCGCCGCCATCGCTGGCGTAGCTGATCATCAGATCGTCCAGGCGCGCCTCGGGCACGAAGCGAAAACGCGACAGCAGCTCATGGGCCGCCGGCACATGCAGGTCCAGCCCCTGCACCAGCAGCGTCCAGCCCGGCTTGCCCAGCGGCGGAATCTGGCGACGCGTGAACGGTCCGTGGCGCAGGGTCCAGGTGGTGGGTGACTGCTGCAGCAGGCGCGACTCCACGTCCTCGCGTCCGGCCAGCTCGAACAGCTCGGCGCGGGGCAGCGGCGGCACCACGCCGGGCACGGCCTGGCGGATGACGAAGGGCTTCTTCTGCCAGTAGCGGCGCATGAAGGCCGCGGGAGAGAGGCCGCCGAGCAGCGGCAGCGCTTGATCGATGTCCATGGGCCCGGATTGTCGCGCGGCCGCCGCAGGGGCTGTGCGATGATCCGTTGATGGACATCACTTCCCCTTGCGTCGTGACGCTCACCTGGACGTTGTCTGACGCCCAGGGCCAGCTGATCGACGAGCTCGACGAGCCGGTCGAGTTCTTCTATGGCGGCGAGGACCTGCTGCCCAAGGTCGAGGAGGCCCTGGCCGGTCAGGCCGAGGGCTTCGAGACCCAGCTGCACCTGGAACCCGAACACGCCTTTGGCGACTACGACGCCGAGCTGGTCTGCTTCGAGCGCCGCGCCCTCTTCCCGGCCGATCTGGAGCCCGGCATGCGCTTCGACGGCCTGCCCGAGGGCGCCGCTTCGGAGATGCCCGAGGGCCTGATCTACACCGTCACCGAGATCTACCCCGAGCACGTGGTGCTGGACGCCAACCATCCGCTGGCCGGCATCGCGCTGCGCATCGCGCTGAAGGTGCGCGGCGTGCGCGAGGCCACCGCCGAGGAGCAGGCCGCCGGCAGCGTGGGCGACTCGCCACTGGCGGTGCTCAGCGGCCCGCCACCCGGCAGCTCAGTGCACTGATCAGGCCTGGCCGGTCGAGCCGAAGCCACCGGCACCGCGGTCGCTGGCTTCGAAATCGTCGACCACGCGGAACGCCGCCTGCACCACCGGCACGATCACCATCTGCGCGATGCGCTCCAGCGGCTGGACCGTGAACGCGGTGTGGCCGCGGTTCCAGCAGCTGACCATCAGCGGGCCCTGGTAATCGGAGTCGATCAGGCCCACCAGGTTGCCCAGCACGATGCCATGCTTGTGGCCCAGGCCCGAGCGCGGCAGGATCATCGCCGCCAGGCCCGGATCAGCGATGTGCACCGCCAGGCCGGTGGGGATCAGTGCGGTCTGGCCCGGGGCCAGCTCCAGTGGCGCATCCAGGCAGGCGCGCAGGTCCAGGCCGGCGCTGCCGGGCGTGGCGTAGGCGGGCAGCTGGTCCGCCATGCGCGGGTCCAGCAGCTTCACGTCGATCGTCGTCATCGGGTGGGTGGGGTCAAACGGGTGGCGATCTCGGCCACGAGCTGACGCGCCAGCGTCAGCTTGTCGGCCTGCGGCAGTTCGCGGTGGCCGTGTTCATCGACCAGCAGCAGCGCGTTGGTGTCCTGGCCGAAGGTGGCCGGGCCCAGGTTGCCCACCAGCAGCGGGACCTGCTTGCGGGCGCGTTTGTCCTGTGCGTGCCGCAGCAGGTCGTGGCTCTCGGCCGCGAAGCCGACGCAGTACGGGCGCTGCGGCAGCCGCGCCACCGCAGCCAGGATGTCGGGGTTCTCAACCATCTCGATCGCCGGCGGGCAGCCGCTGCCGTCCTTTTTCAGCTTCTGCTCGGCCGCCGCCACCGGGCGCCAGTCGGCCACCGCGGCGGTGGCGATGAAGACGTCATGCGCGGCGGCCAGCGGCATCACCGCGTCGTGCATCTGCAGCGCACTCTGCACATCGATCCGCCGCACATGGGCCGGCGTGGGCAGGTGCACCGGGCCGGCGACCAGCGTGACCTGCGCCCCGGCCTCCTGCGCCGCGCGGGCGATCGCGAAGCCCATCTTGCCGCTGGAGTGGTTGGTGATGCCGCGTACCGGATCGATCGCCTCAAAAGTGGGGCCGGCGGTGATCAGCACGCGCTGGCCGGCCAGCCGCTTGGGCTGGAAGAAGGCGATCAGCTCGTCGCGCAACTCGGCCGCCTCCAGCATGCGGCCGTCGCCCACCTCGCCGCAGGCCTGGTCGCCGGCGGCCGGACCCAGCACGCTGACGCCATCGGCGCGCAGCGCAGCCACGTTGCGCTGGGTGGCCGGGTGGGCCCACATCTCGCGGTTCATCGCTGGCGCCACCAGCAGTGGCACGCGCTCGGCCGGCCGCGCCAGGCACAGCAGCGACAGGATCTCGTCGGCCCGGCCGTGCACCAGCTTGGCCATGAAATCGGCGCTGGCCGGGGCCACCAGCACCGCATCGGCCTCGCGCGAGAGGTTGATGTGGGCCATGTGGTTGGCCTCGCGCGGGTCCCACTGGTGGGTGTAGACCGGCCGGTTGGTCAGGGCCTGCATG
This sequence comes from Ideonella alba, assembly GCF_018069845.1. Taxonomy (NCBI): domain Bacteria; kingdom Pseudomonadati; phylum Pseudomonadota; class Betaproteobacteria; order Burkholderiales; family Sphaerotilaceae; genus Ideonella; species Ideonella alba. The sequence continues at coordinate 29,117 of NZ_JAGQDD010000012.1, read as the reverse complement.
GTCACCGGGGTGATGAAGTGCGTCGCCGCCTCGGTCATCACCACCTGCACGGTGGCGCCGGCCTTGACCAGCTCGCGCGCCAGCTCGGCCGCCTTGTAGCAGGCGATGCCGCCGGAGAGCCCGAGAACGATGTGGCGGCCGCTCAGATCCAGTCGATCAGCCATGGTCTCACTGCATCTGCGCGCCGTGGCACTTCTTGAACTTCTTGCCGCTGCCGCAGGGGCACAGGTCGTTGCGACCCGGCAGGGCCTCGACGCGGCGCGGCGCCGGCTTGGGCGCATGGTCCAGCCAGTACAGGCGCAGGTCCTGGGCGGCATAGAGCGCCTCGTTGACCAGTTCGTCGCGGTTCAGTTCCTCGCCGTCGTAGAGGTCCTCGAAGACTTCCTTCAGCTCCTCGGCCTCCATGGTCAGCGAAACGATGCGCGTGAGGCACTCGTCAAACAGCTGGCCGTCCTCGGTCTCCATGTCCTGCGGCGGCCAGTCGTCGGGGTAGTCGCGCGTGGCCTCGATGAAGCCGATCGCCCAGACCTCACCGGTCTGCTCCAGCAGGTGCAGCTGATCCTGCTGCACATGGCCTTCGGCGACCAGGCGCTGCTTGTCCTCGTCGGTCAGCTCGATCATCAGTGGCGCCAGGCGCAGCACGTCCGGGTCGTCGAGGATCTGGTCGGGGTCGAGCTGCTGCGCCAGCACCTCGTAGCGGGCGTCAATCGCGGCCAGTGCGGGCGCGGCGTCCTCGGGGTCGCCATAGGCGCGGCCGAACACGCCCTGGCCCAAGCGCGGCAGCCATTCGTCGCGGGCAATGCGCCGCGGGCCAGCCAGCAGGGCGGTCATGTAGCCGTCGAGCCACTCGAGCGACAGGTCGTCCTCGAAGCCGGCCAGGCGTTGGCAGACGCGGTCCAGTGCGTCGATCTCGTCGTCGGTGCTCATGCGCGGCGCGGCCAAGGTGCTCTCCTGCGGTGGGGTGGGTCAGTGTCGCATGTCAGGCTAAACCGGCCATCGGCTCGCCCATGCGGATCGGCCGGCCCGGCACCCAGGCCGGGTTGAAGCGCAGCGGCCCCTTGGGCCACAGCATCACCACGGTCGAGCCCAGCAGGAAACGGCCCATCTCGGCGCCGCGCGCCAGCCGGATATCCTGGTCGTCGTAGGCCCACTCGCGCACCTCGCCCGGCCGCGGCGGGTTGACCACGCCATGCCAGACGGTGGCCATGCTGCCAACGATGGTGGCCCCCACCAGCACCAGCACAAAGGGGCCGGCGTCGGTGTCGAACACGCAGACCACCCGCTCATTGCGCGCGAACAGCCCCGGCACACCGCGCGCGGTGGTGGGGTTGACCGAGAACAGATCGCCCGGCACATGGATCATCCGGCGCAGCCGGCCGGCGCAAGGCATGTGGATGCGGTGGTAGTCGCGCGGGCTCAGGTACAGCGTGGCGAAATGGCCGTCCTGGAAACGCGCCGCCAGCGCGGCATCACCACCGACCAGCGCCGTCGTGCTGTAGGCATGGCCCTTGGCCTGGAAGACCTGGTCGCCCTGCACCGGGCCGAACTGGCTGATCGCGCCATCGACCGGGCACAACAGGCCCTGGGCGGCCAGCGGCCGGGCCCCGTCGCGCAGCGCACGGGTGAAGAAGTCGTTGAAGCTGGCGTAGGCCGCCGGGTCGGGGTTGGCCGCCTCGGCCATGTCCACGCCGTAGCGGGCGATGAAGCGCCGGATCACCGCCGTGGTGAGCGCGCCGCCGCGGTGCTGGGCGAAGGCGCCGGCCAGTTGGGTCAGGGCCTGCTTGGGCAGCAGGTATTGCGGCAGGACGGCCAGGCGATCGGACAGCGACACGGTGCAGGGACTCAGCGAGAAGAGCCCGCCAGTGTAGGCGCTCGGCGCCGGCCTGCCCGCTTTTCGGGCAGTCCAGGAAAACCCACGGCGCGACACGCACTTGCCGCATCCACCCACGACTTACCCACAGGCTTGCTCCGCAGCGCCGTGGACAAGCCGTCACCGAACTGCCACATTTCCCGGCAGACCAGAAAAAGCGCAGCAGTGACAAGCACTTGCGCGCCTCTCCCACGACTTGCCCACAGGCTTGCTCACGCCCGCCGTGGACAAGCCATGCGGCGGTTCAGGGCGCCGCTGGCGGTGTCTGGCGCGCCTCGTCGTCCCAGCGGCGCAGTTGCGCCAGCTTGTCGGCGATGCGCTGCTCCAGCCCACGCGGCACCGGCCGGTACCAGCCGGGCTCGGTCAGCCCGTCGGGCAGGTAGGTTTCGCCGGCCGCGTAGGCGTCGGGCTCGTCGTGCGCATAGCGATAGGCATGGCCGTGGCCCAGTTCCTTCATCAGCTTCGTGGGCGCGTTGCGCAGGTGCGGTGGCACCTCGCGGCTGCGGTCCTGCTTCACGAAGGCACGCGCCTCGTTGTAGGCGTTGTAGCCGGCATTGCTCTTGGCGGCCACGGCCAGGTAGATCACGGCCTGGGCCAGCGCCAGCTCGCCCTCGGGGCTGCCCAGGCGCTCATAGGTGGCGGCGGCATCGTTGGCGATCTGCATCGCGCGCGGATCGGCCAGGCCGATGTCCTCCCAGGCCATGCGCACGATGCGCCGGGCCAGGTAGCGCGGATCGGCGCCGCCGTCGAGCATGCGGCACAGCCAGTACAGCGCGGCGTCGGGGTGGGAGCCGCGCACCGACTTGTGCAGCGCCGAGATCTGGTCGAAGAAGGCGTCGCCGCCCTTGTCGAAGCGGCGGCTGTTGAGCGCCATCGCCGCCTGGACGAACGCCGCATCGATGGCCGCCACGCCAGCCGCCATCGCCGCGCTGGCGCACTGCTCGACCAGGTTGAGGAAGCGCCGTGCATCGCCGTCGGCGTAGCCCACCAGCGTGTCGGACGCGGCGGCATCGATCGACAGCTCGGGCATCACCTGGCGCCGGGCGCGCTCGAGCAGCTGCTTGAGCTCGTCCTCGCTGAGCGGCTTGAGCACATAGACCTGGGCGCGCGAGAGCAGCGCCGAGTTCACCTCGAACGACGGGTTCTCGGTGGTCGCGCCGATGAAGGTGACCAGGCCGTTCTCGACATAGGGCAGCAGCGCGTCCTGCTGGGCCTTGTTGAAGCGGTGGATCTCGTCGACGAAGAGGATGGTGCGTCGGCCGCGCCGCTGGTGCTGCTGCGCCTGCTCCATCGCCGCGCGGATGTCCTTGACGCCGCTGAACACCGCCGACAGCGCGATGAACTCGCACTCGAAGGCATGGGCGGTCAGGCGGGCCAGCGTGGTCTTGCCCACCCCCGGCGGGCCCCAGAAGATCATCGAGTGGGGCCGCCCCGACTGGAAGGCCAGCCGCAGCGGCCGGCCCGGGCCCAGCAGGTGCGTCTGGCCGACCACCTCGTCCACCGTGGCCGGACGCAGGCGTTCGGCCAGCGGCGGATTGGCGGCGGCGTCGGCGCTGGCAGCGGGGGCCGGCAGGTCTTCGAAAAGGCCGTCCTGGGAGTGGTCCATGCGCGGATTGTGGCCGCAGTCGGCGCGAATAGCCCGGCCGGACGGCTGCTTTTCAGGGCTTGCGACGGCGGCCTGCGCCGCACACTTCCAGCCACCTGAGCCGCCTCCCGAGGAGTCCCTGACGATGAGCACCCTGATGACCAGCGACCAACGCAGCACCCTGCAGCCCACCCTGGCCGCCACCGGCGCGCCGCGCGAGTACCTGTCCTTCAAGCTGGGCCATGAGGAGTACGGCATCGACATCCTGAAGGTGCAGGAAATCCGCGGCTACGAACAACCCACGCGCATCGCCAATGCGCCGCACTTCATCAAGGGTGTGGTCAACCTGCGCGGCGTGATCGTGCCGATCGTCGACATGCGGCTGCGCTTCGACCTGCCCGACGTGAAGTACGATGCATTCACCGTCGTGATCATCCTGAACATCGCCCACCGCACCGTGGGCATGGTCGTGGACTCGGTCAGCGACGTGCTGGAGCTGCCGGCCGGCCAGATCAAGCCGGCCCCCGAATTCAACGGCGCGATCGACGCCAGCTACATCACCGGCCTGGGCACGATCAAGCACGGCGACGACGAACGCATGCTGATCCTGATGGACATCGAGCAGATGATGACCTCCGCCGACATGGGCCTGATGGACGCCGTCCTGCACTGAAGGCCCACGCCATGCGCCACCACCCCCTGCTGTCTGCGCTGCTGCTGAGCCTGTCGCTGCCGGCGCTGGCCGGGCGACCCGCCGCCACCGAGGATGCCGGCACGATCAGCCCCGGCGTCTGCGAACTGGAAAGCTACCTGGGCCACGGCCGGGAGGATGGCACGCCCAGCGTGGGCGTGCAGAGCCTTCAGCTGGGCTGCGGCGCCACCGAACACACCCAACTGGCCCTGCTGGGCCAGCGGGCCCACAGCGCGGGCAGCTCGGTCCGCAGCCTGACGCTGGCCGGCAAATCCCGCCTGATCGACGGCGGGGACGACGGCGCCAGCATCGCCCTGGCCTATGGCCTGGGCGCGACCGACGATGGCGCTGGCCTGCGCTCGGACCAGAGCTACGTCAATGGCGTGGTCAGCTGGCCGATGGCGCCTGGCTTCGTGCTGCACGGCAACCTGGGCTGGACCCGCTCGCGGCAGGCGCATGCCAGCACCACCTCCTGGGCGCTGGCCGTGGAACATGCGGCCAGCGGCCAGTGGGACCTGATGGGCGAGCTGTTCGACAACGACCGCACGCGCCGCCCCTGGATCCAGGCCGGCGTGCGCTGGAATCCGTTGCCCAACCGCCTGTGGCTGGATGCCAGCTGGGGCTGGCAGACCGGACATCCGCGCGCCCGGGCGATGACCCTGGGTCTGCGCTTCGCGTTCTGATCAGCCCGCGTTGACGTCCGCGCCGGGAGGCGGGACGAAGCGGAAGGTCTCGGGCGGCGGTGCGGCATCGGTCTGCATCGCGCCGAACTCGATCAGCGAGCGCTGACCAAAGCTGTCGGCGATCTCCAGCGCCGCCCAGGCCGCGCCGCGGAAACCCGCCTTCATCGACACGATCGTGCCGCCCGGCTGGCGAGGCACCGCCTGCACCCAGTCGAGGCCGCCGGTCGAGGGCAGGACCTTCAGCTCGAACTCGCGCTCCAGCGACTGGCCGGCCAGCAAGGCGGCGGGCGTGCTGCCCAGCGCCTCGTTCCAGGGCCGCACCGTGACCTGGTTCAGGTCGGGGTCGTGGAACCAGACCTTCTGGCCATCGCCGACGATGGTCTGCGCATAGGGCTTCAGGTAGGCGAAACGGAAGCGGTTCGGGCGCTGGAACTCGAAGCGGCCACTGGACAACTTCTTCTTCAGGCCGTCTGGCGAGGTCACCGTCTGGGTGAAATCAGCGCGGCCGAAGCGCACGTCGCGGATGAAGGTGTTCAGGGCCGACAGCGCATCGGCGCGCGCGCCCGGCGGCAGCATCGCCAGGGCCAGCAGACCCAGGCATTCCCGTCGTCCGACGGTTCGTTCATTCATCGCGCTTGGGCAGCAGCAGGTCGCGGCTGCCGTTGGGGGACAGTGCCGATACGAGCCCGGATTGCTCCATTTGTTCCAGCAGTCGCGCCGCGCGGTTGTAACCAATCCGCAGATGCCGCTGGACCAGCGAGATGGACGCCTTGCGGTGCTGCAGCACCACCGCCACCGCCTGGTCGTAGAGCGGATCGGACTCGCCGTCGCCGCCTGCGGCACCGCCGCCGGCGGCGTCGCCCGCCTCGCCATCCAGGGTGCCGCCTTCCAGGATGCCCTCGATGTAGTTGGGCTCGCCCTGGGCCTTCAGCGATTCGACCACCCGGTGCACTTCCTCGTCGGAGACAAAGGCGCCGTGCACCCGCACCGGCAGGCCGGTGCCGGGCGCCAGGTAGAGCATGTCGCCCATGCCCAGCAGCGCCTCGGCGCCCATCTGGTCCAGGATGGTGCGGCTGTCGATCTTGCTGCTGACCTGGAAGGACAGCCGGGTGGGGATGTTGGCCTTGATCAGGCCGGTGATCACATCCACCGAAGGCCGCTGCGTGGCCAGCACCAGGTGGACGCCGGCGGCGCGCGCCTTCTGGGCCAGACGGGCGATCAGCTCCTCGATCTTCTTGCCCACCACCATCATCAGGTCGGCGAGTTCGTCGATGACGATAACGATGTAGGGCAGCCGCTCCAGCGGCTCCGGAGCCTCGGGCGTCAGGCTGAACGGGTTGGGCAGGTGCTCGCCGCGGGCCGCCGCCTCGTCGATCTTCTTGTTGTAGCCGGCCAGGTTGCGCACGCCCAGCTTGCTCATCAGCTTGTAGCGCCGCTCCATCTCGCCGACGCACCAGTTCAGCGCGTTGCCGGCCTGCTTCATGTCGGTGACCACCGGACACAGCAGGTGCGGGATGCCCTCGTAGACGCTCATCTCGAGCATCTTGGGGTCGATCAGGATCAGGCGCACATCACGCGCCTCGGCCTTGTAGAGCAGGCTGAGGATCATGCCGTTGATGCCCACCGACTTGCCCGAGCCGGTGGTGCCGGCCACCAGGCAGTGCGGCATCTTGGCCAGGTCGGCCACCACCGGCGAGCCGACGATGTCCTTGCCCAGGCCGATCGTCAGCAGCGAGCCGGCGTCGTGGTAGACCTTGGAGCCCAGGATCTCGGACAGGCGAATGGTCTGCCGCTTGGCGTTGGGCAGTTCCAGCGCCATCAGGTTCTTGCCCGGAATGGTCTCGACCACGCGGATGCTGACCAGGCTCAGCGAACGCGCCAGATCCTTCGCCAGGTTCACCACCTGGGATCCCTTGACCCCGGTGGCCGGCTCGATCTCGTAGCGGGTGATCACCGGGCCGGGCTGGGCCGCGATGACCTGCACCTCGACACCGAAGTCGCCCAGCTTCTTCTCGATCAGGCGGCTGGTCATCTCCAGCGACTCGGGCGTCACCGTCTCGACCCGCGCGGGCGGCTTGTCAAGCAGGTCGATCTGCGGCAGCTTGGTGTCGGCCAGCTCCATGAACAGCGGCTTCTGGCGCTCCTTGGCCACGCGCTCGGACTTGGGCACCTCCAGCACCGGCGGCTCGATCACGATGGGGCGGTGCTCGACCTGCTCCTGGCGCTCCTCGACCACCTCCTGCTCGCGCTCGCGCAGGGCCTGCTCGCCCAGGCGGACGTCTTCTTGGAACTCGCGCGCCTGCGTGCGCCGCTCACGGGCGCCGTCGATCCAGCCGCCAATCGTGTCGGCGGTGCGCACCCACGAGAAACGCAGCGCCCAGGGCAGCGCCGCCACCAGCAGGGCAATCCACAGCGCGCCGGAACCGGCAAAGCCCAGCCACTGCTGCGAGACCGGCCCCGCCCAGTGGCCCAGCACGCCACCGGCCGGTCCGGGCAGGTGGGCTTCCCAGGCGTAGATGCGGGTCCATTCCAGCGCACAGCTCGACAGCATCACCAGCGCCAGGCCCAGCGGCACCGTGCCGTCGGGCTCGGCAGCCGGGGCCGCGGCAGGCCCTGGCGGCTGGGTCGAGCGCCACAGCGCTGCCAGCGCCGACAGCCAATGCCGCAGTCCTGCCAGCACCAGCCACCAGGCCGAGAAGCCGAAGAGCATCAGCGTCAGGTCGGCCACCCAGGCGCCGGGCGCGCCCAGCCAGTTCAGCGTGCTGCCATCCACGCCCGAGGTGCTGAAGGCCGGATCGCCGGGCCGACGGCTCAGCAGCGACAAGGTCAGGACCAGCCACAGCGCGCCCCACAGCGCGGCCCGCACCAGCAGACGCCAGGCAGGCACCCGCCGCGGCGGCTCGGGCGCCACGCCGGTCAAAGCCGCGCCCATGCCACGGCGCCATCCCACGAGCCCGCTCACCGGGCCTCCCAGGGCGCCACCGGGCGGCGGCACCACAGACACATGCAGGTCATCAGCCCAATCGATTCTTCAGCAGCACCGACCCGTTCTCCTGGGTCTCGATCACGCCGCGCTCCTCCAGGTCCTTCATGACCCGGCTGACCATCTCGCGCGAGGCGCCGACGATCTTCGCCATGTCCTGGCGCGACACCTTGCTGCGGATGACCTTTTCGCCATCGACATCCTCGGCCATGTCCAGCAGCGTGCGGGCGACGCGGCCGTAGACGTCCAGCAGCGCCAGCGACTCGATCTGACGGTCGGCGGCGCGCAGGCGCGTCACCAGGCCGCGCATGATCGCGTAGGACAGGCTGGAGTTCTCGGGCAGGCAGCGGGCGAACTCGGCGCGGCCCAGGATCAGCATGTCGCACTGCACCTCGCAGCGCACCGTGGCCGAGTGGGGCTGGTTGTCGATCAGGCTCATCTCGCCGACATAGTCGCCAGCTTCCAGCACCGCCAGGATGACCTCGCGCCCGCGGGAGTCGGCGGTCAGCACGCGCGCCCGGCCATTGAGCAGGATGTAGAGCGCATTGCTCTTCTTGCCCTGCTCCACCACCAGCTCGCCCCGGCGGTAGCGGCGCTTGACCACGCCATCGGCGACGGCACGCGCCTGGTCATTGGTCAGCATCGAGAACAGCGGCACCCGGCGGATCAGGTCCAGGTTCGACAGCATCGACATTCAATGTCCCCTCTCAAAATGGCAGGTCCGCGGCACCCGAAGCCAGGGGCCCGGTGCTTGCCTACAATCGCGGCATCGATAAGCCCGATGCATGCGCGAGCATATCCGGTTTGCGCACGGGGCCCAGGACATCCGTCCCACCCCTGTTGCGCGCCCCGCAACGCATCGTCCCCAGATCACACCACCTCCTCTTGCTGGCCATGAGCGCTTCCACCACCCACGCCCAGGTGCTGATCCTGGGCTCCGGCCCCGCCGGCTACACCGCCGCCATCTACGCCGCGCGCGCCAACCTCAAGCCGCTGCTGGTCACCGGCCTGGCCCAGGGCGGCCAGTTGATGACCACCACCGAGGTGGACAACTGGCCCGCCGACGTGATGGGCGTGCAGGGCCCTGAGCTGATGCAGCGCTTCCAGCAGCACGCCGAGCGCTTCAACACCCAGATCGTCTTCGACCACATCAACGCGGTCGATCTGTCCAGGCGTCCGTTCACGCTGACCGGCGACTCGGGCAGCTACACCTGCGACAGCCTGATCATCGCCACCGGCGCCTCCGCCAAGTACCTCGGCCTGGAATCCGAGCAGGCCTTCTCGGGCCGCGGCGTCAGCGCCTGCGCCACCTGCGACGGCTTCTTCTACCGGGGCCAGGAGGTCTGCGTGGTGGGCGGCGGCAACACCGCGGTCGAGGAGGCGCTGTACCTGTCGAACATCGCCACCAAGGTGCACCTGATCCACCGCCGCGACAAGTTCCGCGCCGAGGCGATCATGATCGACCACCTGATGGAGAAGGTGTCCGAGGGCAAGATCGTCCTGCACCTGCACAACACGCTGGACGAGGTGCTGGGCGACGCCAGCGGCGTGACCGGCGTGCGCATCAAGTCCACCCAGGACGGCAGCACCCAGGACCTGACGCTGCACGGCTGCTTCATCGCCATCGGCCACTCGCCCAACACCGAGATCTTCAAGGGCCAGCTGGAGATGAAGGACGGCTACCTGGTCACGAAGAGTGGCCAGAACGGCTTTGCCACCCAGACCAGCGTGCCCGGCGTGTTCGCCGCTGGCGATGTGCAGGACCACATTTACCGCCAGGCGATCACCTCGGCCGGCACCGGCTGCATGGCCGCGCTGGATGCCCAGCGCTTCCTGGAAGGGGGCCATTGAGCAGGCCCGGCGGGTTCTGCTACAATGCCTGGTTTTCCCGCGCGCGACCTGCCGAATTAGAGCCCAACGCTGGGCCCGAAGCAGAGCCGAAGGAACAAGGGGTTACCGCCACCCCGCACAAGCGAATGGCGAGGTGAGGCCGAACGCAATTTCACAACTGCATGTGCGCTGGCACAGGTCGAGGTTGGGAAGTGTGTTCCGCCGGACAACAACAGGAGTGTCCTCATGGCACGCGTCTGCGAAGTCACGGGCAAGAAGCCCATGGTCGGGAACAATGTTTCCCACGCCAACAACAAGACCAAGCGCCGGTTCCTTCCGAACCTGCAATACCGTCGTTTCTGGGTCGAGAGCGAGAACCGCTGGGTGCGCCTGCGCATCAGCAACGCCGCCCTGCGTCTGATCGACAAGAAGGGCATTGACGCCGTTCTGGCCGACCTGCGCGCGCGCGGTCAAGCCTAATCCACTGAATCAGGAGCGACACCATGGCATCCAAAGGCGGCCGCGAGAAGATCAAGCTGGAGTCCACCGCGGGCACCGGCCACTTCTACACCACGAACAAGAACAAGAAGACGACCCCGGGCAAGCTCGAATTCATGAAGTTCGACCCCAAGGCCCGCAAGCACGTCCTCTACAAGGAAACCAAGCTGAAGTGATCGGCCCCGCGCCGCGCTTCACGCGATGAAAAGCCCGCCACCGGCGGGCTTTTTTCATGGGCGGGTGCGGGGCGCACCGACCCCGCGGGTGACGGGATCCACACGCCCAGGAAAAAGGCCCGCACGAGGCGGGCCCTAGTTCCAGCGCGCCAGGCGCCGCGGCGTCAGGCGCGCGCCGAGCGCAGCTGCACCGAGAAGTCGCGCAGCGCGGCCACGCCGCTGGCTTCGGCGCGGCGGCACCAGTCCTGCAGCTCGGCCACCAGCTGTTCGCCGGAGACATTGGTGCGGGTCCAGAGCTGGCGCAGCTCTTCGCGCATCGTCACCAGCTTCTGCAGCGACGGGCTGCCGGCGATCGCGGCGTCCAGTTGCTCGCGCACATTGCCGGGAATGCGGTCGGCATCGCGGTGCAGCCAGCGTTCGGCCAGGCGCAGGTTGGTCCAGGCGGCGCTCTTGGCGGCGCCCTCGGCCTTCAGCCGCGCCAGCTCGGTGGCGCAGGTGCGGCGCAGCTCCTTGGCGTACTCGGCCATCAGCTCGTAGCGGTTGGCGATGATGACCTCCAGTGTGCGGCGGTCGGCCTCGGCCTTGACCGAACCCAGCACCAGCTGCGGTGCCACCTTGCGCACCTTGGCCCAGCCCAGCGCCTGCAGCACCCGGATGTAGGCCCAGCCCAGGTCGAATTCGTAGGGCTTGACCGAGAACTTGGCCGAGGTGGCGTAGGTGTGGTGGTTGTTGTGCAGTTCCTCGCCACCGATCAGCAGGCCCCAGGGCGAGATGTTGGTGGAGGCATCCGGCGCCTCGAAGTTGCGGTAGCCCCAGTAGTGGCCGATGCCGTTGATGACGCCAGCGGCCCAGATCGGGATCCACAGCATCTGCACCGCCCAGATCGTCAGGCCCCAGCCACCGAACATCAGCACATTGGCGATCAGCAGCAGACTCACGCCCAGCGCGCTGTGGCGGGTGTAGAGGTGGCGCTCGATCCAGTCATCCGGCGTGTTGTGGCCGTACTTGCTCAGCGTCTCGGCCACCTTGGCCTCGGTGCGGTAGAGCTCGGCGCCACGCAGCAGCACGGTGTCGATGCCGCGGGTGATCGGGCTGTGCGGGTCGTCGGGCGTCTCGCACTTGGCGTGGTGCTTGCGGTGGATGGCGACCCATTCCTTGGTGACCATGCCGGTGGTCAGCCACAGCCAGAAGCGGAAGAAGTGCGAGGGAATCGGACCCAGGTCCAGCGCCCGGTGCGCCTGCGCCCGGTGCAGGAAGATGGTCACCGCGGCGATGGTGATGTGCGTCACCACCAGGGTGTAGGCCAGGAGCTGCCAGCCAGAGGCGTGGAGCAGTCCGTTGGCGGCGAAATCAGCCGCCCAGACGAGCAGGTCGTTCATCGTGCGAGGGTTCCCAACTGCAATCGAATCCACCGGCGGATGGACGCGTGCTTCAATTCTAGGCGCTTGATACCGATCAGGTCAGGGGAAACTCCCCAGGGCGTGTGCGCCAGATCAGGTCTTGCGCTGCCAGGCGGTGGCGAAGAAGCCGTCGGTGCGGTGCCGCTGCGGCCACAGCCGCAGGTGGCCGGCCTCGCTGACCAGTTCGGCGGCGCCCTCGACCTGGGCGGTTTCCAGCAGCGGACCGGCTGGCAGGGGCTCGAAGTCCGGGTGGGCGGCGCCGAAGGCCTCGGCCACCGCCTCGTTCTCGCGCCGCAGCAGGCTGCAGGTGGCGTAGACCAGCCGGCCGCCAGGCTTGAGCAGGCGGGCGGCACTGGCCAGGATGGCACTTTGCTTGGCGCCCAGTTCCTCCAGCGCCTGCGGCGACTGGCGCCATTTCAGGTCGGGGTTGCGGCGCAGCGTGCCCAGTCCCGAGCAGGGGGCATCCACCAGCACGCGGTCGATCTTGCCGGCCAGGCGCTTGACGCGCTCGTCGCGCTCATGGGCGATCTGTGCCGGGTAGACATTGGACAACCCCGAGCGCGCCAGGCGCGGCTTCAGCCCATCCAGCCGGTGGCCGGACACGTCAAAGGCGTACAGGCGGCCGGTGTTGCGCATCATCGCGCCCAGCGCCAGCGTCTTGCCGCCGGCACCAGCGCAGAAGTCCACCACCATCTCGCCGCGCTTGGCGCCGGTGAGCGCCGCCAGCAACTGGCTGCCCTCGTCCTGCACCTCGACCCGTCCAGCGGTGAACAGCGGCAGCTTCTGCAGCGCCGGCTTGCCCTCCAGCCGCACGCCCCAGGGCGAGTGCGGCGTGGCGGTGGCCGGGATGCCGGCCTCGGCCAGCTCGGCCAGCACCTCGGCGCGGCTGGCCTTCAGCAGATTGACCCGCAGGTCCAGCGGCGCGGACTGCTCCATCGCCTCGACCAGCGGCCAGAAGTCCTGGCCCAGCTCGGCATGCAGCGCCTGGGCCAGCCAGTCGGGCAGGTTGTGGCGCAGTTTCTCGGGCAGGCTGGCGCGGTCCACCGCCTGCACCTCGGCCAGCCATTTCTGCTCGTTCGGGCCCAGGGCACCCCGCAGGAAGGACTCGCTGCCCTGCCAGGCCAGGATGGCCAGGCGGCGCTCCAGCGCGCCGCTGCCGCTTTGCGCCAGGTTGGCCAGCAGCAGGCGCTGGCGCAGCACCTGGTAGGTGGTCTCGGCCAGGCTGTGCCGCTCGCGGGGGCCCAGCGTGCGGTGCTTGCGGAAGAAGGCCGACACCGTCTGGTCGGCGGGGGCGTCGAGTTTCAGGACCTGGCGCAGCAGTTCGGTGGCGAGGTCCAACAGGGCATTCGGGTGCATCGGCCGGATTATCCCAGCCCGCCATCCCACAGCAGTTGGGGGGCGCCATCCAGCTGCCGCACCCGGCCCTGCGCCAGCGCCAGCCGGCCCTCGACGAACCAGCGCGCCGCCATCGGGTACAGGCGGTGCTCGGCAGCGAGCACCCGGTCCGCCAGGGCGGTCTCATCGTCGCCAGGCAGCACCGGCACCACCGCCTGGGCGACGATCGGGCCGTGGTCCAGCTGCGGGGTCACGAAGTGCACGGTCGCGCCCGCCGCCTGGACGCCCGCGGCCAGGGCCTGGCGGTGGGTGTGCAGGCCCGGGAAGGCCGGCAGCAGCGAGGGATGGATGTTCAGCATCCGGCCCTCGTAGTGGCGCACGAAACCATCGGTCAGGATGCGCATGAAGCCGGCCAGCAGCAGCAGGTCGGGCTGGTGGCGGTCGATCTCGGCGGCCAGCGCAGCGTCGAAGGCCTCGCGGTCGGCATGGGCGCGGTGGTCGACCACGGCGGTGGTCAGGCCCTGGGCCGCAGCCCAGGCCAGGCCTTCGGCGTCGGGGCGGTTGGCGATGACGGCGGCGATGCGTGCCGGCCAGGATTCGGCACGGCAGGCCTGCACCACCGAGCGCATGTTGCTGCCGCGCCCGGAGAGCAGGATGACGATGTTCTTCATGAGGCCGCGCAGTGTAGCCGCGGCGGTGACAATGCCCGCATGTCGGCCCCTGTCCTGATGGTTCTTGCATCCCTGCTGTTCGCCGGCATGGGGGTGTGCGTGAAGCTCGCCTCGCTGCAGTACAACACCGGCGAGATCGTGTTCTGGCGTGGCCTGATCGGCATGCTCTTCGTGCTGGGCGTGGTGCGGCTGCGCGGCGGCAGCCTGCGCACCGCGGTGCCGATGATGCATGTCACGCGTGCCGCGGTGGGCGTGACGGCGCTGATGCTGTGGTTCTGGTCAATGTCGCGCCTGCCGCTGGCCACCGCGGTGACGCTGAACTACATGTCCTCGGTGTGGATGGCGATGTTCCTGGTGGGCGGCGCGATCCTGATGGGCGCGGCCCGGGTCGACCCGCGGCTGGTGGCCACGGTGATGGTGGGCTTCGGCGGCGTGGCGCTGGTGCTGCAGCCCTCGCTCGGGCCGGGCCAGGCGCCCGGCGCGCTGGCGGGCCTGCTGTCGGGCATGATCTCGGCGCTGGCCTATCTGCAGGTCACGGCCCTGGGCCGGGCCGGCGAGCCGGAGTACCGCATCGTCTTCTATTTCTCGATGGGCGGCTGCGTGGCGGGCGCCGTGCTGGCGCAGTGGCTGCCGGCGCCGCCACGGCCGCATGATCTGCAGGGGGCCGCGCTGCTGCTGGCCATCGGCCTGCTGGCCACCACCGCCCAGATGGCCATGACCCGCGCCTACGCGATCGGCCGCACGCTCAGCAACGCCAGCCTGCAGTACCTGGGCATCGTCTTCTCGTTCATCTTCGGCGTGCTGCTGTTCGACGACCCGGTCACGACGGAAGCCGTGGCCGGCATGGCGCTGATCATTGGCGCCGGCGTCGTCGCCACGCGGCTGCGCCAGCAGGTGGCCGCCAACACCCCCGACACCACCACCGAGGGCTGATCCAGCCCGGGAGACCCCACCATGCATCCGCTGATCACCGCCACCGCGCTGCGTCAACGACTGGGCGAGGCACCGCCCCCGCTGCTGCTGGACTGCAGCTTCGACCTGATGGACCCGGCGGCCGGCGAGCGGGCCCATGCCGCGGGCCACCTGCCCGGTGCGCTCTACGTCCACCTGGACCGGGACCTCTCGGGGCCGAAGTCGCCGCGCGGCTCGATCGATGGCGGCCGCCACCCGCTGCCCTCGCGCGAGGTCTTTGCCGAACGGGCCGGCCGCTGGGGGCTGCGCCCGGGCCGCCTGGTCGTCGCCTACGACGCCCAGGGCGGCTGCTATGCCGCGCGGGCCTGGTGGATGCTGCGCTGGATCGGCCACGCCGAGGTGGCGGTGCTCGACGGCGGCATCGCCGCGTGGCAGGCCGCCGGGGGGGCGATGGAGACCATCGCCCCGGCCGCCCCCGAGGCCGCCCCGCCCTACCCGCTGGGTGGCGCGAGCATGCCCACCGTGGACGCCGCCACCCTGCTGTCCGCGCCTGGCGCCCGGGTGGTGGTGGATGCCCGGGCCGGCGAGCGCTACCGCGGCGAGGTCGAGCCGCTGGACGCCCAGGCCGGCCACATCCCCGGTGCGCGCCACCGTTTCTTCAAGGACAACCTGGGCCCCGACGGCCGCTTCCTGCCCGCAGACGCGCTGCGCCAGCGGTTCGCCAGCCTGGGTGCCGACGCGGCACGCGTGGTGCACCAGTGCGGCTCGGGCGTCACTGCCTGCCACAACCTGCTGGCCATGGAGGCCGCCGGCCTGGGCGGCAGCGCGCTCTACCCCGGCTCGTGGAGCGAGTGGTCGGCCGACCCGACGCGTCCGGTGGCGCAATCGGCTTGACCGCCATCAAGAACTGAAAAGTCCAGAAGACGACACTGTGCCCATGGGCCGGCATCCCCGGCAGACGAGTGCAAGGAGTCCCACATGTACCGCAACATCCTGGTTCCCACCGACGGTTCCGACATCACCGCCAACGCGGTCCAGACCGCCCTGACGCTGGCCAAGACTCTGGGCGCCAAGCTCACCGTCATCAGCGTCAAGGAGCCCTTCCCCTACAGCGCCATCTCCGAGATGCAGCCGGTGCCGCCGCAGGAGTTCTATGACGCCCAGGAGCGCATCGCCGCAGCCCGCGTCAAGACGGTGGCCGATGCCGCTGCCGCCGCTGGCGTGGCCTGCGAGGCGGCGACGGTCGAGGCGGTCCATCCCTGGGAAGCCATCGTCGACCACGCCAAGACCCAGTCCTGCGACCTGATCGTCATGGCCTCGCACGGCCGCCGGGGCGTCAGCGCACTGCTGCTGGGCAGCGAGACGCAGAAGGTGCTGACCCACTGCCAGGTGCCGGTGCTGGTCATCAAGTGAGGACCGCACGGGCCATCGCCCGGTGACGTACGACCACGCGGGGCCGATCACGGCCCCGCGGCCTTCTCAGGCCTGAGGATCAGCCGTGTTCGTGCATGAAGCTGATCGCCACCACGATCAGCAGCAGTCCGGCGCCGATCCAGGCCACTTGGCTGAGCAGGTCGCGCAGCGGCATGCGGCGCTGCATCTGCGGGATCAGGTCGGCCACCGCCACGTAGATGAAGCTGCTGGCCGCGACCACCAGCAGGTACGGGTACAGCGACTGCCACCAGGCCAGCACGTAGTAGCCCAGCAAGCCGCCCACCACCGCGGCCAGGCCTGACAGCGCGTTGAACAGCAACGCCTTGCGGCGGCCGAAGCCGGCATTGATCAGCACGATGGTGTCGCCCACCTCCTGCGGGATCTCGTGCAGGATGATGGCCACCGAGGTGGTGACACCCAGCCAGGGGTCGGCGATGAAGGCGGCGGCGATGATGATGCCGTCGCAGAAGTTGTGGATGCTGTCGCCCACCAGCACGCTGTAGCCGCCGCGCCCGGCCTGCTCGGCGTCGTGCTGGTGGTGATGGTGGTGGCCGTCGCCCTCGTGGTGGTGGTCGTGGCGGTAGAGCTCGGCCTTCTCCAGCAGAAAGAAGAACAGCAGCCCCCCCAGCAGCGTGGCGAACAGCGTGTGGGCGTCGACCGCGCTCTCGAAGGCCTCGGGCAGGGTGTGCAGCAGCGCCGTGCCCAGCAGCACGCCAGCCGACAGGCTCACCAGGTGCTTGACCACATAGGTCAGCACCGAAGTGGTCAGCGAGGCGGCAATCACCACCGACAGCACGCCGCCGATCAGCGTGGCCAGGACGATGTAGAACAGGGTCATCGGGGAGTCAGGGCAGACGCCCCGGACCGGAGTTCAGGGCGGGAGGCGTCTTCAGGCGGCGCCGTGGTCGCGCAGCCAGGCCACGCAACGCGCCCAGCCTTGCTGCGCCGCCTCGGCCCGGTAGCTGGGGCGGTAGTCGGCGTGGAAGGCATGCGGGGCGTCGGCGTAGATGACGAACTCGGAGGCCTTGGCGGCCGCCGAGCCCTGGGCCAGCGCGGTCTTCATCTTAGCAACGCTGTCAAGCGGGATGCCGGTGTCCTGGCCACCGTACAGGCCCAGCACCGGCGCTTTCAGCGCAACGGTCAGCTCTACCGGGTGCTTCGGGGTCAGCGGTGTGGAGGCGCCCTCCAGCCGGCCATACCAGGCCACCGCCGCCTTCAGCCGCGGCTGGCGGGCCGCGTACAGCCAGGTGATGCGCCCGCCCCAGCAGAAGCCGGTGATGGCCAGCTTGCCGGCGTCCTGGCCCTGGGCCTCGGCCCAGGCCACGGTGGCGTCCAGGTCGGTCATGACCTGCTCGTCGGGCACCTTGGAAATCACCTCGGCCACCAGCTTGGCGATCTCGCCATAGGCGCTGGCATCGCCCTGCCGGACGAACAGCTCGGGGGCGATGGCGCACCAGCCCAGCCGGGCGAAGCGCCGGCAGACATCGGCGATGTGCTCGTGCACACCGAAGATCTCGCTGATCACCAGGATCACCGGCGCACCGCGCTTGCCCTGGGGCATCGCCCGGTAGGCCGGCATCTTGAAGTCACCGACCGGGATGGTCACCTCACCGGCCTCCAGCCCCTCAGCCGGGGTCTTGACCACGGTCTGCGCCACCACCGGCAGCGCTGCCGCCGCGAAACCGCTGCCCAGGGCGGCGCGCAGCACCCCCCGGCGTTGCAGGCCCGCCGTCTGGCCCACCAGGGCCTCACCGTCCTCG
Organism: Ideonella alba; assembly: GCF_018069845.1. Classification (NCBI taxonomy): domain Bacteria; kingdom Pseudomonadati; phylum Pseudomonadota; class Betaproteobacteria; order Burkholderiales; family Sphaerotilaceae; genus Ideonella; species Ideonella alba. The sequence continues at coordinate 11,289 of NZ_JAGQDD010000012.1, read as the reverse complement.
TGCCACTGATTCACCGTCATGGTCCGTCTCCGCGTTGATGGGGATCGACCGATTCTAGGAGTGGGCAGCGATCCCCAAGGCGCCCGGGGAGATGGACCCGCCAGCGCGGGCACAATGCCCCTCCATGCCGCACACCGCCTTGACCTCCGCCGCTGCAGATGCCCCGCTGGCGGCGATCGACATGGGCTCCAACAGCTTCCGCCTTGAGGTTGGCCAGGTCCGGGGAGCCCGCTACCAGCGACAGCTGTACCTGAAGGAGACCGTGCGCCTGGGCGCCGGCCTGGATGCCGAGCTGTGCCTGACCGAGGAGGCGATGCAGCGCGGCCTGGACTGCCTGCGCCGCTTCGCCCAGCACCTGGAGGGCTTCGAGCCGGGACGGGTGCGCGCCGTGGCCACACAGACGCTGCGCGAGGCGCGCAACCGCAATGCCTTCCTGCAGCGGGCCAGCGCGGCGCTGGGGCAGCCGATCGAGGTGATCTCGGGCCGCGAGGAGGCCCGGCTGATCTATGTGGGCGTGTCCTTTCTGCAGCCCTCCGACGAGCGGCGCCTGGTCATCGACATCGGCGGGCGCTCGACCGAGCTGATCCTGGGCCAGGGCCGGCAGCCGGGCGACGCGGAATCCTTCCAGATCGGCAGTGTCAGCCTGTCGATGAACCACTTCCCGCAGGGCCGGCTCGATGCCGAGGGCTTTCGCGCCGCGCAGGTGGCGGCGGGCGCCGAGATCGAAGAGGCGCTGGCGGTGTTCGCCCCCAGCCGCTGGGCGCAGGCGCTGGGCTCCTCCGGCACGGCCGGGGCGGTCTCCGACGTGCTCAAGGCCAGCGGCATCGACGATGGCGTGATCACGCCGGCGGGCCTGCGCTGGCTTATCGGCCGCTGCATCGAGGCCGGCCACGTCGACCGCCTGGACCTGCCCGGCCTGAAGCCCGAGCGGCGCGCGGTGCTGCCGGGCGGCCTGGCCATCCTCTACACCCTGGCTGCCCACTTCGACATCCAGGCCCTGCTGCCCGCCAAGGGCGCGCTGCGCCAGGGCGTCATCATCGACCTGCAAGAGCGCCTGCGCGCGCACCGGCCCCGCAGCGGGCGCCGTGACATGCGCGACGACAGCGTGCAGGCGCTGCAGCGGCGCTTCGGCATCGACACCGCCCAGGCCGAGCGTGTGGCCCGTGTGGCGATGGCCCTACACGACCAGCTCTCGCCGCAGGCGGCGGCGGAAGAGCGCCGCGAGCTGTGGTGGGCGGCCCAACTGCACGAGATCGGCATGATGGTCTCGCACCACGACCACCACCGCCACAGCGCCTACCTGCTGGACCACGTCGACGCCGCCGGCTTCTCGCAGAGCCAGCAGCGGCGCCTGGGCGAACTGGTGCTGGGACAGCGCGGCGGGCTGCGCAAGCTGGAAGGGGCATTGCCGCGCGAAGGCTTCGTCGAGCAGCTGCTGTGCCTGCGGCTGGCCGTCATCGTATGCCATGCACGCGTCGATCAGCCGAGCAGCGCGGTACGGCTGCAGCGGCGCGGTCGCCAGGTGCAGCTTCAGGCCGGCAAGGCACTGGCCAATCCCCGCACCCGCTACCTGCTGGCGCAAGAGGCCCAGGCCTGGGCCCGCACCGACAGCCTGAGCCTGGCGCTGCCGGACTGATCAGCCGGGCGGCTGCCGCCCGGCCCGCGCCTGCCAGTCGTCGGCGGTGAAGCCGACACTGATGCCGCCATCGGGCCATTCCACCACCGGCCGCCGCACCAGGCTGGGTTCCTCCACCATCAGGGCCATCGCCGCGGCGCTGTCCACCACGGCCGCCTGCCGGCGGGGGTCCAGGCGCCGCCAGGTCGTGCCCTGGCGGTTCAGCAGCCGCTCCCACCCCAGCGCCGCGGCCCAGCGGGCCAGGTGATCGGGCGGCACGCCCAGCTTCTTGTAGTCATGGAAGACATGGGGAATCTGCTGAGCAGCCAACCAGGCGCGCGCCGCTTTCACCGTGTCACAGTTGGGGATACCATAGAGCGTGATCATCGGCCGATACTAGCGCGCCGGGCCCAGGGCCCGGCGAACAGACCAGGAGGACCATCGCATGGCTGACAAGTACCTCAGCGAGAAGGAATGGAAGAACACCAGCAAGGGCACGGCCTGGAAGGCCGAACCGCTGGCCAAGGCCCTGGCCGCCTTCGAGAAGGCCGACAAGTCCGGCCCCGAAGATGGGCTCAAGGCGCTCGATGAGGTGCAGAAGCAGGCCGACCTGCTGGGCAAGTCGGCCAAGGGCGACAAGGTGCTGACCACCTGGCTGGGCAACCTGGACAAGTCGATCAGCAGCCAGCGCAAGGACTACGAGAAGGTGGTGGCCGAGGCCGCCAAGGCCGCGAAGAACGCCAAGGACGCCGCCAAGGGCGAGTCCGAGGACGACGAGGAGAACGCCGCGGCAGCGGTGCTGCTCGATCCCAAGCGCCTGCTGTCGCAGTTCCAGATGCTCAAGCGCGACCCGCAGCGGCGGGCGCAGTTCGCCTTTGTCGCCGCCAAGACCGAGTCGGGCTTCACGCTCAGCCCCAAGGTCGCGGGCCGCAAGCTGTTTGCCAAGCTGAGCGAGGCGCTGGAAAGCAAGGTCGGCACCTTTGGCGTGGCCTGGCTGGACGGCACCACGCTGGTGCTGCAGATCGACAAGGCCATGGGTGGCGTCGTCAAGAAGGTGCGCGCACCGATCAAGGCCTGCGGCTTCCGCATCGCCAAGGTGGTGCTGTGGGACGCCGAGGGCAAGGTCCTCGAGGAAGACGTCGCCGACGAGAAGGACCTGCCGCCGCCGGAAGGCAGCTCATCGGACAACGCCCCCCCCCAGGAATCGCCCCGCAGCGAAGACCCGCAGAAGACCCCCTACGAGCAGCGCCTGAAGGCGCTGGCCACCCCGCTGCAGCAGGCGCTCGACGGTGGCCATCCGGCGGCGGCCAAGCTGCGCGAGCTGCTCAACTTCGCCAAGGGCAAGGCCGACGGCGGCCAGTTCGGCGCCGGACTGCAGGCGCTGGAGGTGCTGGCCAAGCTGCTGGGTCAGGGCGGCGGCGAGGCGCCCGCCCCCACCCCCGCGACCGACGTGCCCAAGAAGGCCGACTACGCCCGCTGCGCCCAGGTCTGGACCGTCACCCGCACCCGCGTCAGCGACGACCTGAAGAAGCTGCGCGAGGCCATCCTCAGCGAGTTCGCCGCCAGCCCGCTGATCAACGAGATCAACGCGCGCATCGGCCGCCTGGACGAGGTGGCGCAGCGCTTCGATGACCAGCTTGAGGCCGTGCTCAGCCAGGCCGGCGCCGCCGCCGACGAGGCCGAGCGCATCCGCCTGCACCGCCAGGCCGCGCAAAGCATCCAGCGCATGCTGTCGCAGCTCGACACCGACCCCGTCCTCTCGCGGCTGAAGGACAACCCCTTCGTGCCGATCGATCCGCGCGCCGCGCTGGGCGCCACGCTGCAGGTGCTGTCCAAGCAGGTGGCCTGACGTGGCCTCCATGCTGCGCCGGCGCCGTGCGCTGCTGCTGGCCCCCTGGCTGGTGGCTGCGGCCGCGGTCTCATCGAAGGAGAGTTCCCCCATGACCGACGACACCCGGGAGCCCGGCAAGAGCCCGCGTCCCAGCGACGCCACGCTGGCGCTCGAGCAGCATGTGATCGACCTGCGCTTCGACCTGGGCCTGACCCTGAGTGGTCAGGCCGACCGCGATGTGGCCGCGCTGCTGGCGGTGCAGCAGCGCGCGCTGGGCCGGCTGGCCACGATCGCGCTGCAGCATGCCCGCGATCCGGAGCTGCGCGCGCTGGCCCAGCGCATCGCCGACCAGACCGGCAGCCTCGAGGGATCGCTCAAGGACATCCAGGCGCGCCTGGCGCGTTGATGTGCCCGCCGGCCAGCGTGCCGGCCTGAAAGGACCATGCGATGGACAACGCACAAGCCAAGCTCGACTGGCTGTCCCAGGTGCTGGGCGTGGCCGCCGGGCAGGGGCCCGAGGAGAGTGGCAAGTTCAGCCTCTCAGGCTTCACCGACGCCATCGCCAACCTGGGCGACAAGGTGGTGGCGCACTTCCTGAGCGCCGAGGTGGAGGGCCTGAAGAAGCTGGGCCTGAACACCGATCGGCTGGCCCAGGACCAGGCAGCGCAGGAGAAGGCGCTGGCCGATGCCAAGGCCATCACCGACCCCGACAAGCGCGCCGCGGCGCTGGAGCGCATCCGCCAGCGGCTCAGCGAGATCAAGGCCCACGCCAACGCCCTGGAGGCTGCCGCCAGGGAGGTGATGGGCAAGTCCAAGGACGCCCCCACGCCGGCCCAGAAGTCGGCCATCTACAAGAAGGCGCTGGAAGACCGCTACGGTCTGACCATCACCGTGCCCGAGGGCATGACCAACACCCACTTCGACCGCGTCTACGACATGATGGGCACCGTGCCCAAGTCGCAGGCCAAGCACGACAAGCTGAAGATCCTGAACTACAACAGCTCGTCCGGCAGCGGCTCCTACAACCGCGGCCTGGGCCGCGTCACGATGGGTGACTTCGGCGACGCCTCCGGCACCGAGGACTACGTGGTCGACGGCACCACCCACGCGGCCAACTCCTTCGACGTGACCACGCTGCACGAGCTGGGCCATGCGCTGGATGCCGAGCAGCAGATCATGCAGAACCACGGCAACAAGGCCGGCTGCGGCGGCTGGACCCGGCAGAGTGCGGCCTCCGTCGGCACCGCGCTGCTGGCCCACCTGAAGAAGACGGTGACGTTGTCCAAGCCGATCGCCGACGACGCCTTGCGCACAGCCATCGACCAGGGCCTGACCGGCACCCAGGCGCCCAAGCCCGACGACGCCACTGACGAGGACTGGCAGAAGGTCATCGGCTACGTGCGCGCCCATTGCCTGACCATCATCGCGGCCGCCAAGCCGTGGTGGAAGGCACCGGTGGACGTCGATGGCACCGTCTATGTCGAGTCCTACTCGAACGACTGGTGGAGCTACCAGCTGGCTTCGCGTGCCGGCACACTCGTCAACAGCTACCAGTGGCGTGCGCCCGGCGAGTGGTTCGCCGAGGTCTACGCGATCAGCTGGCTCAAGCGCACCAAGCCGCCCGCGGCGGTGGACGCCAGCGTGGCCGCCTACATGTGGCAGGACTGAACCAGGAGCCCCCCGATGTCGATCTTCCACCCGGTCCAGGCCATCTGCGGCCAATGCGGACACACCAACGAGGTGCAGCGCACCGCCAGCGTCAACGCCGACCGCCGCCCTGACCTGCGCGCCGCCATCCTCGACGGCAGCTTCCAGCAGCAGGACTGCGCCCAGTGCGGCACCGTGCTGCGCATCCCCCCTCACCTGACCTACCTCGACATGGCCCGCAAGCAGTGGTTCATGATCGACTCGGCCGACCGCATCAACGGCTTCGAAGCGCTGGAGGACAGCGCCCGCCAGACCTGGGACCGTGCCTTCGGCAGCCGCGCCACGCCGCACGCCCGGCGCATGGGCGAGAGCATGACCAGCCGCCTGGTGCTGGGCTGGCCGGCGCTGCGCGAGAAGCTCATCGCCTTTGAGCTGGGCCTGGACGACGTGGCCCTAGAGATGTGCAAGCTGGGCGTGCTGCGTGACATGGACAGCCCGCCGCTGGCCGACCAGACCGAGCTGCGTCTGGTTCAGGGCAACGCCCAGGCGCTGGTGATGGCCTGGCACGAGCTGGCCACCGAGCGCGTGCTCGAAGCCGTCGAGGTGCCGCGCAGCCGCTACGACGAGATCATCGACCACCCTGACGACTGGGCCGAGTTGCGCGCGCAGTTCGACGGCGCCCTGCTCATCGACTGGCGCCGGCTGATGTTCGCCACCGCCTGACCCCCTGACACACCGATCCACGGCCGGAACCGACCACCATGACCTCTACGCCGAAGACCCCCAACAAGATCCCCCGTCCGCCGCAGTCGACGCTGGATTTGAAGACGCAGGCTGACCACCTGCGCCTCAAGCTCAGCGTGGCCTTCACCGGCCAGGCCGACCGCGACGTCGCAGCCGTGATGGCGGTGCAACTGGAGGCGCTGGCCGAGCTGGCCCGCATCGGCCAGACCCATGCGACCGACGCTGAGCTGAAGGCACTGGTGCAGCGGGTGCAGCAGTCCAGCAGCACCGACGAGCAGCAGCTGCGCGCGCTCAAGCAGCGCCTGCCCAAGGCCTGAGCATGGCCACGCAGGACACCAAACTCGCCTGGTTGCAGCAGGTCCTGGGGGTCGGTCAGGCCCAGGCATCCGGCAGCACCCCGGGCACCACCCGCCAGCCGGCCCGCAAGATCAGCGCGAGCGACTTCACCGAGGAGGTCACCAAGCAGGGGGACAAGGCTGCCGAGCACTTCCTGAGCGGCGAAGTCGCCGAGCTGAAGAAGCTGGGCCTGGACACGTCGCGTCTGCAGAAGGACCAGCAGTTCCAGCAGAAGGCCCTGAAGGCCGCGATGGCCCTGCCCGAGGGCGCCGAGCGCACCGCCGCCATGGAGCGCATCCGTCTGCGCCTGGAGGAACTGCAGGAGCATGCCGAGGCCCTGAAGACCGCCACCGAGGCCGTGATGGCCGGCGCCAAGGGCAAGCCCAGTGCCGCGCAGAAATCGGCCATCTACCAGAAGGCGCTGGAGGACCACTACGGCCTGGCCATCACGGTGCCGGCGGGCATGAGCAACACGCACTTCGACCGTGTGTTCGACATGATGGGCACGGTGCCCAAGTCGCAGGTCGAACACGGCAAGCTCAAGAAGCTCACCTATGACAAGACCGCCGACTGGAAGGGCAGCGGCGCCTACGGTGGCGCCGAGGTCCTGATGGGCGACTTCGGCCGCGCCAAGGGTGCTGAGAACTACGAGGTCGATGGCAAGGTGCTGCCGGCCAACTCCTTCGACGTCACCATGCTCCACGAGATGGGCCACGCGCTCGACGATGCCGAGGGCATCATGTCGGCCCATGGCGCACTGAGCGGTTGCGGCGGCTGGAAGTCCGAGACCAAGGCCAGCGTGGCCGCTGCCATGCTCGACCACTACAAGGCCACCGAGACCATGGGCGGCACGCTGGACGAGGCCGCGGTGCTGGCGGCCATCGACACCGCGCTGGACAGCGCCACGCCGGCTGCCCCGTCCGGCGTCGACCCCGATGACTGGAACGACCTGCTGGACTTCATCGTCCGCGTGGTCTATCCGTCCACCGAGGACGCCGATCCCTGGTTCAACCCGGCGCCGGTGTCGCTGGGCGGGCGCTGCTACCTCGAGTCCTACACCGATGAATGGTGGAGCTTCGAGCACGCCGCGCGCGGCAAGACGCGGGTCAACGACTACCAGTGGCGCTCGCCGGCGGAGTGGTTCGCCGAGGTCTACGCGATCAGCTGGCTCAAGCGCACCAAGCCGCCCGCGGCGGTGGACGCCAGCGTGGCCGCCTACATGTGGCAGGACTGAACCAGGAGCCCCCCGATGTCGATCTTCCACCCGGTCCAGGCCATCTGCGGCCAATGCGGACACACCAACGAGGTGCAGCGCACCGCCAGCGTCAACGCCGACCGCCGCCCTGACCTGCGCGCCGCCATCCTCGACGGCAGCTTCCAGCAGCAGGACTGCGCCCAGTGCGGCACCGTGCTGCGCATCCCCCCTCACCTGACCTACCTCGACATGGCCCGCAAGCAGTGGTTCATGATCGACTCGGCCGACCGCATCAACGGCTTCGAAGCGCTGGAGGACAGCGCCCGCCAGACCTGGGACCGTGCCTTCGGCAGCCGCGCCACGCCGCACGCCCGGCGCATGGGCGAGAGCATGACCAGCCGCCTGGTGCTGGGCTGGCCGGCGCTGCGCGAGAAGCTCATCGCCTTTGAGCTGGGCCTGGACGACGTGGCCCTAGAGATGTGCAAGCTGGGCGTGCTGCGTGACATGGACAGCCCGCCGCTGGCCGACCAGACCGAGCTGCGTCTGGTTCAGGGCAACGCCCAGGCGCTGGTGATGGCCTGGCACGAGCTGGCCACCGAGCGCGTGCTCGAAGCCGTCGAGGTGCCGCGCAGCCGCTACGACGAGATCATCGACCACCCCGACGACTGGGCCGAGTTGCGCGCGCAGTTCGACGGCGCCCTGCTCATCGACTGGCGCCGGCTGATGTTCGCCAGCGCGCAGGCCTGATGCGCACGCCCATCACCCGCCGCCGCCTGGCCGGGCTGACGGCTGTCGGCATGACCTGGCTGGCCGGTGCGCGTGCCGGCCTGGCCGCCACTTCGGAGAACGCCCCCATGGGACTGCTGTCCAAGGGCCCGGGCAAGCGCCCCGAGCCGCCGCAAGCCACGCTGGACCTGAACACCCACGTCGACCAGTTGCGACTGCAGCTGAGCATCGCATTCACCCAGGACCCCGACGCGGACGTGGCCGCGCTGCTGGCGGTGCAACTGGCCGCACTGGGCCGACTGGCCCGCATTGGCCTGACGCATGGCCGCGACGCCGAACTGCGTTTGCTGTGCCAGCGCGTGGCCGATGCCTGCGACGCCGAGTCGACCATGCTGCAGGGCTGGCAGAAGGTCCGGCGTGGAGGTGCCTCATGAGCCAGGAACTGAAGCTGGCCTGGCTGCAGGAGGTGCTGGGCGTGGGCGCCGACGAGGGCGACACCCCTCCCGAATCCGGCAAGGCGCGCAAGAACGCCTTCACCGAGGCCCTGTCCTCGGCCGAGAACAAGCTGATGCGCCTGTTCTCCACCACCAAGACGCTGACCGACGGCGATACCGGCCTGGACACCACGCGCATCAAGGACGACCTGGCCTACCAGCGCAAGGCACTGGAGAACGCCGCATCGATCACCGACGAGGGAGAACGGCAGGCGGCGATCGAGCGCATCAACCGCCGCATCGATGAAATCCAGGCCCACGCCAACGCCCTGGAAAACGCGCGCAAGGCGGTGATGGGTGACAGCAAGAAGGCCCCCACCGACGCCCAGAAGAACAAGATCTACCAGCAGGCCCTGGAGGACTTCTACGGCCTGAAGCTCTCGGTGCCGCTGCTGATGAGCAACACCCACCTCGACCGGGTCTTCGACATGATGGGCACCGTGCCCAAGGGCCAGACCGGCCACGACAAGCTCAAGAAGCTGGAGTACACCCGCGACAAGGGCTGGAAGGGCAGCGGTGCCTACGGCGGCGGCGAGATCCTGATGGGCGACTTCGGCGACGCCACCGGCGAAGAGACCTACACCGTGGACGGCAAGGCCCTGCCGGCCAACTCCTTCGACGTCACCATGCTGCACGAGATGGGCCATGCGCTGGACGACGAGAAGAAGATCATGGACCGCTTCCAGGGCCTGGACGGCTGCGGCGGCTGGGTCAAGGAGAGCCTGGCTTCGGTGGTGGCGGCCATGCTCAAGGAGTTCAAGGGCTCCGGGCCGGCGGGCGCCACGCTGAGCGATGCGGTGGTCGAGAGCGCCATCAAGCAGGTGCTCAAGGGCAGCACCTCGCTGGCGGTGCCGCAGGGGGTCGATGCCACTGAGTGGAACGCCCTGCTGTCGGGCTTTCTGTCTCCCACGGTCCGGCCGTCCTGCGAGGCCGCCGAGCCCTGGTTCAACCCGCCGCCGGCGCTGGCCGACGGCCGCTGCTACATCGAGTCCTACAGCAACGACTGGTGGAGCTACCGGCACGCCAGTGTCGCCGCCACCAAGGTCAACAAGTACCAGTGGCGCTCGCCGGCCGAATGGTTTGCCGAGGTCTACGCCATCACCTGGCTCAAGCGCAACAACCCGCCCACCGGCGTGGCCAAGGAAGTCACCGAGTTCATGTTCAAGGAGGCTTGAGCCGATCCGGCGCCGCGGCGTTCAAGGCTCGAACGCCTGCAGCGCCAGCCCGGTGGCCGCGCGCACCACGGCCTGACACAGCGCGTCACCGCCACCGCCATTGGTCAGCACCACCAGCGCATGGCCGCGCGCCACATCAGCCAGCGCGAAGGCGCGGAACTGGTTGGCGTTGTTGCCGGCGTGGTAGAGCAGCGGTCCGATGGCCGTTTGCTCCCGGTTCCAGCCCAGGGTCTTGGCGGACCACGGCGGGCGGGTCTCGAACTGCGGCTCGGTGTGCAGTCGCTGCCAGGCCGGTGCCAGGTGGGGCCCGCGGGCCATGGGCATCAGCACCCGCAGGAAGCGCGCGTAGTCGGCCGCCGTGCAGCGCAGGCTGGCGGCGGCATTGCTCATCAGGTCGCCCGGCCAGGCCACCGCGGCCGAGGGCACGCTGCCGCCCAGGGCCGCGAAGGCCCGCTGTGCGTCGTCCCAGCGCCAGTCGGCCAAGGGCCGCCCCCAGGCCCTGGCCAGTGGCAGCGCCTGCAGCCAGGCCTCGCGCATCATCTGTCGGGGCAGCGGCACCAAAGGCGCGGCCTGGGGTGCGGCATGGCCCCACACCGCGCGGCGGGCGACCTCCTCGCTCCAGGCCAGATCACTGTCGCGCAGGCCCGCGGGCTCAAACAGGGCACGCTGCGCCAGCCGCGGCAGCGACAGGCCGCTGCGCTGCTCGACCACGAACTGCAACCAGAAGAAGGCCTCGCCGGAGTAGCTCAGGCGCGTCCCCGGCTCAAAGGCGGGCCGCAGGGTCTCCTTCATCGGCTCGCGGCGCCAGTTGGGCAGACCGCTGGTGTGGCACAGCACGTGGCGCGCAGTGATGCGGGCACTCCAGGGGTGGTCATCCAGCCAGGCTGGCCGCAGGGTGTCGACCAGCGGCTCGTCCAGCCGCAGCCGCCCCTCGCTCGCCTGCTGCAAGGCCAGCCAGGCGAACACTGGTTTGGTCAGCGAGGCCGCCTCGAACAAGGCCTGCGGCGCCAGCGCCTGCCCGGTCTGCGCATTCGCCAGCCCCTGCTGGTGCTGCCAGGCGAGTTCGCCCCCTTCCAGCACCGCCATCGACACGGCAGGCACCTGGGCGCGCTGCATCCAGTCGGGCAGCGCGGCCATCACGGCATCGTCCGGTTGCCAGGTGGCGCGTGGGCGGGGCGTGGCACAGCCGGCCAGGGCCGAGGCGATGGTCAACAGACACCGACGCCGGTTCAGGCGGTCACAAGCGCGAGGAAAAAGGTGGCTCACCCCGCGATGTTCGCATCCAGCGCCGGCCGGAGGGGCCGCGGTGTGCGCGGCCAGGGGGTGAAGGTGGTGGGCCCTGTAGGATTCGAACCTACGACCAACGGATTAAGAGTCCGCTGCTCTACCAACTGAGCTAAGAGCCCGTCATCGCTGACGGCGGCTGCCCGCAGGCAGCCTCTGAATTCTTGGTGGGCCCTGTAGGATTCGAACCTACGACCAACGGATTAAGAGTCCGCTGCTCTACCAACTGAGCTAAGAGCCCG